>DATABQ010000037.1:0-5957 GCA_036259495.1 Longimicrobiales bacterium
GCTCCGCACTGCCGATGTCGAGCGCGCGATCTACACGTCCAGCACGGTTGCTCTCGGGCCATCGGCGGATGTCGGCACCGAAGACGATGTGTATCACGGCCCCTACCCGTCCACCTACCATCGTACCAAGACCGAGGCGCATCACCTCGCCGTCGCCGCGCAGAGGAACGGCCTGCCGCTCGTGATCGTCTGTCCCGCGCTCGTCTACGGCACGGGTGATCGCGGCCCGAGCGGACGGTACCTCATCGACGTGCTGAAGCACCGGGTCCCCGGCCTCTCGACGAAGCCCGCCTGGTTCTCGTACGCGCACGTCGACGACGTCGTGAGCGGAATGGTGACCGCGCTCGAGCGCGGGCGGATCGGCACGACGTACGTGCTGTCGGGTGAGCACGCGTCCGTGAACGACTTTACGGAGCGCGTCGCCCGCATCGCCGGAACGTGGGCGCCGCCGCTGCGCGTGCCGCCGTTCCTCATTCGACTGACCGGCTCGATCATGGACGCTGCCGGCCGCGCGACGGGCGTGCGGCTGCCCGTGAGCCGCGAGCTCGCAGAGGCGGCGGGTACGGGGGAGCGATGGGTCCATTCCCATGCCCGCGCGACGGCGGAGCTCGGCTATGCACCGCGTTCGCTCGATGAAGGCCTGCCCGAGGTGGTGCGCGAGGCGCAGGCGCAGATCGGGCGCTGAGCGATGTCGGCCGAGCCGCCGATCGGCGACACTCCAGGCGCAGGAGAATCAACCTCCGGCGATACTCCCCGGGAGGGCGACCCGCCGACCCGCCACATCCCCGACGCAGGCGGACGAGCCCCGCGCAGGCGCGGGTGGCTCCGGCGCAATCGCAACAGGATCATGGCCGGCCTCGCGATCTTCATCGTGGTGCTGGGCCTGCTGTGGGAGCGCTGCGGCATCAGCGGCTGCCCGAATGTGGAGCGGCTGACCTCCTATCAGCCCGGCGGCGCCACCGTGCTGCTCGACGCGAACGGTGAGCAGTTCGCGGACCTCGCACCGATCGACCACGAAGTCGTCTCGCTCGACTCCCTCCCGGACCACGTGCCAGCCGCGTTCATCGCAGTCGAGGACCGCAGGTTCTACGAGCACAACGGCGTGGATTACCGCCGCGTGGTCGGCGCCGCCCTGGCCGACATCAAGGCCGGCGCGTTCGTGCAGGGCTTCAGCACGATCACAATGCAGCTCGCGCG
Organism: Longimicrobiales bacterium; assembly: GCA_036259495.1. Lineage (GTDB taxonomy): Bacteria > Gemmatimonadota > Gemmatimonadetes > Longimicrobiales > RSA9 > SH-MAG3. The sequence continues at coordinate 1,198 of DATABQ010000037.1, forward strand.
CAATGTCTGGCCGGAGCGGCTGCCGGGGCAGAACCGGACGCTGCGACGGAAGATCCTCGAGATCCGCGTCGCACGCGACATCGAGGATCGCTATGAGAAGGACGAGATCCTCGAGCTGTATCTGAACCACATCTATTTCGGTGGTGGGTCGTACGGCATCCAGGCAGCGAGCCGGAACTACTTCAACAAGCCGGCGTCAGAGCTGACGCTCGCCGAAGCCGCAATGCTCGCGGCGCTGCCGAAGTCTCCGACGCGCTACAACCCGCGCCGGTTCAGCGAGCGCGCACGCGGCCGCCGCAACCTCGTACTGTCGCTGATGGCGCAGCAGAAAGCTGCAGATCCTCAGGATGTTGAGGACGCGAAGGATTCACCGCTCGGGATCCGCAGTGAACCGCCCGCGCGAACCACCGACCCCGGCGTAGCGCCGTACTTCGTCGAAGCGACGCGGCGCATTCTGGAGGCGCGTTTCGGCGAAGGCATCTACACGGCCCCGTTGCGCGTGCACACGACGCTGGTGCGAGCAGTCCAGCACACCGCCGAACAGCAGCTGGAGCAGCAGCTGAGACGCATCGAGCGCGGCGTGTTCGGAGAGTACGAGGGCGCACGTTACGATCCGGATGATCCGCCGGACGATGGCACCGGGTATGTCCAGGGCGCGTTCGTGATGATGGACGCCGCCACGGGCGACGTGGAAGCGCTCACGGGCGGGCGCGACTTCAGCCATTCCCGTTTCGACCGGGCGACACAGGCGCGCCGGCAGGCGGGCAGCGCGTTCAAGCCGTTCGTGTTCGCGGCAGCCATTGCGGATGGCTACGCACCCAGTCAGCTCGTGTCCGACACGGTGCTGAGGCTCGAGCTGGAAGGCGGCGAGGTGTGGGAGCCGCAGAACGTCAGCGGCCAGTTCGAGGGTACGGTGACGATCCGTGAAGCACTCGTCCGCTCGAAGAATATCCCCGCGATCCGGCTCGCGGCAGATGTCGGGCTGAACGATGTGACGCGGCTCGCGCGACGCGCGGGCATCCGGAGCGAGCTGCCGAACGTGCCGTCCATCGCCCTCGGCACGGCCGGTGTAACCGTGCTGGAGCTGACGGCGGCATATACGCCATTCGCGCGGCTCGGTACGGCCGTATCGCCGCGTTTCGTAACGCGCGTGGAGGATCCCGACGGTCGCGTGATATGGGAGCAGGAGGTGGAGCCCCGGGAGGTGATGGACAGCGCCACCGCGTTTCTGATCACCGACATGCTCCAGGAGGCCGTGGCGCATGGCACCGCCGTGGAAGTCAGGCGCGAAGGGTTCAGCGGCCCCGCCGCGGGGAAGACCGGGACGACTGACGATGGCGCCGACGCCTGGTTCGTCGGCTACACGACGTCGCATGTGGGGACCGTCTGGATCGGCTTCGATCGCCCGCGGCCGATCGTCGAAGATGCCACGGGCGGCGAACTGGCGGCGCCGGTGTGGGCGCGCATCTTTCGCGAGCATGCGACAGCCGGCGGATGGCCGACGCCATCCGCGATCGTCGAGCATCGCGTCGATCCCGCGTCGGGTCTTGTGCTCGTGGAGGGCTGCGAGCCCGAGGGCGGCGCCCAGGCGACGGAGCTCTTCGTCCGCGGCGATGAGCCCGCGAGCGCGTGCCCGACAGGTGAGCCGCAGGTGGAAGAGCGAGGCGTGCTCGCCCGCCTGGGCTCCTGGTTCGGCCGGCAATGGCGCGGGTTCAGCCGCTGGGTTACCCGCCACTTCGGCTCCGAAGAGCCGCAGCGCGCGCCGCGCGAAGGCGACTACCTCGGAGTGCCGCGCCTGCCTCGAGCCGCGGAGCTGGCAGAGCCGCAGGTCGAGCCCGACACGTTCGCCGAGCCGCTGGGTGTGCCGATTGTGGAAGTGCCCGACTCGCCGGGCGTGCCACTCGACACCATGGCGCCGGACACGATTGTGCTGGATACCATGGTGCCGCGCCCGATCATCATCCCGGACACGGTGCTGCCGCCGGTTCGCGATACGGTCGTGCCTCTGCCGCTCCCCGATACTGTCGCGCTGCCGGACAGTTCCGCGGTTGCGGGGGGGGTAGGGGCACGGGTGGCGCCCTTCTTTTCACGCAGAGCCGCAGAGTAGCAGAGCCGCAGAGGGTGATCGTTGTCCTGTCGTGACTGATACGAGACTTGGTCCAGCTGCGGTCGCTTCCTGAGGGTTCATCTGACTTGTTGTCTCCGTTATCCTCAGGAGCCCCGCAGTTCCTTCGGTGCACTTCCTCCGCTTCCCATCCTCCTTTGGAAGGACATTCGTGAATGTACGTGGTTCCATAGCGTGGCTTGTTCTCGTTGGCAGTCTCGGCAGCTTCGGCTGCGGCGGTGATGTGCTGGACCCTGCGGCGATGCACTCCTTCTACGAGGCGTCTACCGCGGACGGGCAGCCTCTGCCGATTACGCGCTTCGCTGTGGTTTCGAATGCTGCAGGATCATGTGAGTCGGACCTGATCGGGGTGACGATCATGGTCGAAGATGGACATTACAATCTTTCCGTTACGATGGACCGCAGATGCTCCGGCACAGTCGGCACCGAGCGGATCTCCAGCAGATCCGCGGGTGAGGTGATCCGGTCTGGCGATGAGTTGAGGTTCACCGCGACTACTCCTGCCGAGTACCGGATTGTTGAAGCAGCGCTGTCCACGAGTGGACTCAGCGCGACCCTGCAGCGAGGTAGCGGCACAACCTTCGACGTACAATTCGACGCCGTGCCAGGTCTGGTCGTGCAGTAATGAATTGTCGACATGAGGTTTTTGCACTGGCTTTCGCTGCGGGGCTGACGTTCAGCGACGATGCGCAGGCTCAGAGCGTCGAGCCGGATTCAGCTCTGGTGAGGATTCTGGAGGAAGCTCCGTTCGACAGTCACGGTTGAGGCTTACCGCCCCACACATAGTGGAAGGACAGGTGAGGGAATTCACCGGTGGAACCGTCCGATTCCGAACGGGGGACACCATTCCCGCACGTCTGATCCGTCAGGTCGACATCGGCGTGCATGAACGAAGCGGTGCCATACCCGGAACTCTGGTCGGTGCGGTATTCCTCGGTCCTGGTGATCGTTGTTGCGCGGTGACCGGTCGCGATTCGCGCGGTGAGACGTGCCCTGATGACGTGGTGTCGTTCTGCTCAGGGCTGCATGGCGTGACACATCTCCGCGGCAGGGCACACCTCATTTTTTCTGTTAACAACAACAACGAACTCATCGCTTACGCCGCGAACTGTGCGCACACCCTGAATTCCTGCTCACCCCGGCCACCCACCGCGTCTCTGCTACTCAGCGGCTCTGCGTGAAAAGAAGGGCGCCACGAGGTATTGTCAAATGTTGTGGATTAGGGATGATCAGGCGGCGTCCTCCGCGACCTGCTCGACCTCTGTTTGATGAGTTCGTTCCACCTGCACACCATCCTGGAACAGCACACCAGCTCGCACGAGCGGAAGCAGCGCGGCAGCATTCAGTTTACGCCAGCGGAGCTGAGCCATCTCAAGCAGTTTGAACGCCATGGTGAGTCCGCGCTGCCGTGAACCCGCGCCCTTCGTCACCCGCTGCCGGAGGCGAACGGTAGCGAACGCCGACTCGATCGGATTGCTCGTCCTTACATGTACCCAGTGCTCGGCTGGGAAATCGAAGTACGTGAGCAGCTTGTCCTGATCGCGCGTCAGCGTCGCGACTGCCTTCGGGTACTTGGCGCCATACTCCTCACGAAAGGCCCCGATGTCTTTCTCGGCCGACGCACGCGATTCCGCCTTCATGATCTCCTGGAGCGCGGCCTTCGCCTTCGGCTGCAGACGCTTCGGCAGCTTGTCGAGCACGTTGGCAATGCGGTGCACCCAGTCGCGCTGCTCGCGCGTCTCAGGCCAAACGTCGCGCAGCGCAGCCCAGAAGCCGAGCGCGCCATCTCCGATGGCGAGCTCCGGAGCACGCATACCTCGCCGCTTCAGGTCACGCAGCACGCCGCCCCAGCTTTCAGTCGATTCGCGGAAGCCGTCTTCGATCGCGATCAGCTCCTTCGTGCCGTCTGGCCGGGCACCGAGAATCACCAGCGTGCAGAGACGATCCTCCTCCAGCCGGATGTTGAAGTGAACGCCATCCGCCCAGATATAGACATAGTCACGATCGCTCAGGTCGCGCGTACGAAACTGCTGGTACTCGTCCACCCAGCCCGACAGCAGCTTGCTGATGTTGCTCGGCGACAGGCCGGCCGCCTCCTCTCCGAGCAGCGCCTTCAGCGCCTCCTGGAAATCTCCCGTCGAGAGACCGCGCAGATACAGGATCGGCAGCACCTCCGCCACCTTCGGCGAGCGTCTCATGTACGGCGGAAGAATCGCGCTCGTAAAACGCTTTCGGTTTCCATCCGCATCCACTCTGCGGTCGTTGACCCGCGGCGCCGTGATCTCGACAGTGCCCGATCCAACGGTCACCTGCCGCGGCTGCGCCCTGCCGTTGCGGACCACCAGCGCGTGTCCGCGATCATCGCGCTGCTGGTGCCGCTCCAGGTACGACGCGACCTCAGCATCGAGAGCAGCGATCAGCATCTGCCGCGCGCCTTCACGCGCGAGATCATCCAGCCCAAGGGACAGTCCTTCGGCTTGTCCGTCCACACCGTCTCTGACTACCTTCAACATCGGTGGCGTATCCTTTCCCCCGGTCGCCAAACCGGGTGCTTGCATGATTGGTCGTCATGCGGAAGGATACGCCGCCTTTTTCATCCCCTCAACTGCCGATCCACAACTTCTGACGATAACTC
>DATABQ010000038.1:0-4759 GCA_036259495.1 Longimicrobiales bacterium
GCGGATCACGGCAATCGCGAGTCCGGGCACCTCCCAATCCGGCATCGCACGCGAGATGTACTCGTCCAGTCCGGCCAGGGGAGCCGCCTGGGCGCCGAGGCCGGACGGCAGCAGAACGAGCAGCGCCAGCAGTGCGAGCGTGCGAGTGGCATTCGGCAGCGGGATAGGGCGCCGGAGGAGCATCGGCATCAAGCCTCCATCGATGTCTTTCAAGGGGCTCGCAGGGCAGGGCGCCTGCGTTTTCACAACCTGCGGGAGGATAGCGGCGGGCGCAATGCCGTGGCTGCGTCTTCGAAGCACTGGACGCACCCTCCGCCAACGCGTATCCTCCAGATACAGCGTATGTGCGGCGGCAGGGCCTTCCTCCCCCACAACCAGGAGCCGCGCGATGCGGCCGACGGACGTCACGGATCCCGCCTATTATCACCGTGTGGTGGACTGCCAGTGGGCATGTCCCGCACACACGAACGTACCCGAGTACATCCGACAGATTGCGCAGGGCCGCTATACGGAAGCGTACCTGCTGAACCGCGAGTCGAACGTCTTTCCAGGCATCCTCGGGCGCACGTGCGACCGGCCGTGCGAGCCTGCATGCCGCCGCACACGCGTCGACGGCAAGCCCGTCGCCATCTGTCGCCTCAAGCGTGTCGCAGCTGATCACCGCGACGATGTGAGCGCGCTGCTGCCGGCCGCCCCCGCCGTGAAGAACGGCAAGCGCATCGCGTGCGTCGGCGCGGGCCCCGCATCGCTCACCATCGCGAACGATCTCGTGCCGATCGGATACGATGTCACGATCTTCGAGAAGCTGCCGCGCCCGGGCGGTCTCATGCGCACGAACATCCCCTCGTTCCGCCTGCCTGCAAACGTGCTCGATGAGGAGATCGGCTACATCGTCGACATGGGCGTGGACCTGCGCTGCAATACGCCGATAGACAGCATGGAGTCGCTGCTCCGCGAAGGCTATGACGCGATCTTCGTCGGCAGCGGTGCGCCGCGCGGCAAGGACCTGGAGATACCCGGTCGCCACGACAGCGATCGCATACTCATTGGCATCGACTTCCTCGAGTCCGTCCACTTCGGGCACATCACGGAGATCGAGCCGCGCGTGCTCATCATCGGCGTCGGCAACACGGCGATGGACTGCTGCCGGACCGTGAAGCGCATCGGTGCGACGGATGTGAAGGTCATGGCCCGACGCGGACGGCAGCACTTCAAGGCGTCGCCCTGGGAGCTGGAGGATGCAGAGGAGGAGCAGGTCGAGATCGTCGAGAACCACTCACCCAGGCGGTTCGTGGTCGACGACGGCAGGCTCACCGGGATGGAGTTCGACATCGTCGAGTGGTATGAAGATGACGGCCGGCAGAAGAGCCGCACGCTCGAGACGGTCGTGATCCCCTGCGACGCAGTCATCCTCGCGATCGGTCAGGACAACGCGTTCCCGTGGATCGAGCGTGACATCGGCATCGAGTTCGGCGAGTGGGACATGCCGGTCGTCGACAAAGCGACGTTCCAGTGCACCCTCCCGGGCGTGTTCTTCGGCGGCGACGCCGCGTGGGGTCCCGAGAACATCATCTGGGCGGTCGAGCACGGGCATCAGGCTGCGATATCCATTCACCACCACTGCACCGGTGGGTCGCTGACCGAGCGACCTCCGAAGGGGATGAATCTGCTCAGCGAGAAGATGGGGCTGCACCAGTGGTCGTACAGCAACGCGTACAGTGAGGCGGGTCGTACGAAGATGGTGCATGTCGATCTCGAGCAGCGGTTCCGCGACCTGGGCGTCGAGGTCGAGCTGGGGTTCGACCCGGCGCAGACCGCCGCCGAGGTGCAGCGCTGCCTGAACTGCGACATCCAGACGCACTTCACCGCCGAGCTGTGCATCGAATGCGATGCATGCATCGACATATGTCCTGTCGACTGTCTGACGATCACGCATGCAGGCGAGGAGGCTGAGCTGCGCACGCGGCTCACTGCGAAGACGGCTCATCCGGAACAGCCGCTCTACGTCTCCGACGGTCTGCCGCAGACGGCCCGCGTCATGGTGAAGGACGAGGACATCTGCGTCCACTGCGGCCTCTGCGCCGAACGATGCCCGACCGCAGCCTGGGACATGCGGCGGTTCGAGCTGCTCCAGCCCTACGCCGGCAGAACCGCCGCCAGCACGAAGTACCCCCCTCTGCCGCTTCTCAAATGATTGCCGATCCCGCCACCAACGCAGCAGCTTCCAATGCAGCACGTCGCGCGACTGACGCGGCAGACCGCGCGACGGACGCGCCAGACGTCGCGACCGACGCGCCAGATGTCGCGACCGACGCGCCAGACGTCGCGACCGACGCGCCAGACGTCGCGACCGACGCGCCAGACGTCGCGACCGACGCGCCTCTCCGCGTGAACGACTTCGCATTCCGTATTGCGACAGTGAACGGCACCGGCTCAGCAAGCGCAAACGGGCTGCTCATGCAGGCGATCTTCCGCATGGGAATCCCGGTCTCCGGCAAGAACGTATTCCCGTCGAACATCCAGGGGCTGCCGACGTGGTACGAGATCCGGGTGAATCATCGTGGCCACGTCGCGCGCACACCGCGTTTCGACCTGGTTGTCGCGATGAACAACGCGACCTACGGCCGGGATGTCTCAGAGCTGCAGCCGGGCGCGTACGTCCTTTATGATTCGTCATGGCCAATGCCGCAAGCGCTCGACCGCACGGACCTGACCTTCATCGGTATTCCGCTCGCGCGCCTCTGCGCCGAGGCGTTCTCCGGCGGCCGCGAGCGCCTGCTGCTGAAGAACATCGCGTACGTCGGTGCGCTCGCCGCGCTGTTCGAGATTCCGCTCGAGATAGTGGATGCGCTGCTCGCCGAGCAGTTCGCCGCGAAGAAAAAGCTGCTGGACGCCAATTTCGCGGCGGTGCGCATCGGCCACGACTACGCGCGTGCACATTTCGCCTGCCCGCTGCCTATCCGCCTCGCGCCCATGCAGGCGAACGGGGATGCAGTGCTGATCGACGGCAACACCGCCGCCGCGCTCGGCTGTGTCTACGCCGGCGCGACTGTCGGTGCGTGGTACCCGATCACACCGGCGACGTCGCTCATGGACGCGTTTCGGAGCCTGTGCGCGCGCTACCGCCGCGATCCGGATACCGGCGAGAACCTCTACCACATCGCGCAGGCTGAAGACGAGCTCTCCGCCGCCGGGATCGTGATCGGCGCGAGCTGGGCGGGTGCGCGCGCGTTCACACCGACCAGCGGTCCCGGCATCTCGCTCATGTCCGAGTTCATCGGCCTCGCCTACTACGCCGAGGTGCCCGCCGTGTTCTTCGACGTGCAGCGCACCGGACCGTCGACCGGAATGCCGACACGTACGCAGCAGGGCGACCTGATGCTTACCGCGTACGCATCGCATGGCGACGCGAAGCACGTGGTGCTCTATCCTGCCAACCCGGGCGAGTGCTTCACGATGGCCGTGCAGGCGTTCGATATCGCGGAGCGATTCCAGACACCGGTGTTCGTGCTGAGCGATCTCGACATCGCGATGAATGACTGGCGGTGCCCGCGCTTCACGTGGGATGACGGGTACCGCCCGGACCGCGGCAAGGTGCTCACGGCCGAACAGCTCGACAACATGTCGCAGTACTTCCGCTACATGGACACCGATGGCGATGGCATTGCGGCGCGTACGCTGCCCGGCGTGCACCCGCGCGGCGCATACTTCACTCGCGGCTCCGGTCACACGAAGCTCGGCACGTACACCGAGGATGCCGACGATTACATCGAAGTGATGGAGCGACTCGCGCGAAAGGTGGACAGCGCCGGAGATGCCGTGCCGCAGCCCGTCATCATTAACAGCAGCACCGGCGATGCACGCGTCGGCCTGGTGTCGCTCGGGAGCTGCGACGCAGCGTTGCGCGAGGCCGTCGATCTCATGAGCGCGCGAGGCCTGCCCGTCGACTACATTCGGATCCGCGGATTCCCGTTCAATGCCGTGGTCGAGACGTTCCTGCTCGAGCACGATGTGAACTTCGTCATCGAGCAGAACCGCGATGCACAGCTTCGCAGCCTGCTGCTCCTCGAGACAGCCGTATCGAAGGACCGGCTCCGCTCGATCACCGACTACGGCGGTGTTCCGCTGTCGGCGGAAGTCGTGATCCGGGGCGTGCTTAACGGGATGGGTGCCGGCCAGGAGCGCTCAATCGAATCCGTCACGCCACAGCACGGAGCTGCTGAATGACTACGTCGATTCCGAAGCCGCGCGTGCAGCATCCCGGCCTCGGGCGCAATGAGATCGGCCTCACACGCCGCGATTACGAAGGCGCGATGTCGACGCTCTGCGCCGGCTGCGGTCACGATTCCATCACTGCCGCGATCATCCGCGCGTTCTGGGAGCTCAGCATCCCGCCGCACCGCGTCGCGAAGCTGAGCGGGATCGGCTGCTCGTCCAAGACACCGACGTACTTCCTGCGCGAAGCCCACGGCTTCAATTCCGTACATGGTCGCATGCCATCGATCGCGACAGGTGCCGGCGCGGCGAACCGCGACCTCATCATGATCGGCATCTCCGGCGACGGCGACTCTCTGTCGATCGGACTGGGCCAGTTCTGTCACGCCATGCGGCGCGGCGTACGCATGCTCTACGTTCTGGAAAACAACGGCGTTTACGGCCTCACGAAAGGCCAGTTCTCTGCGTCCGCCGACATCGGTACGCGCGCGAAGAAGGGCGAGGCGAACCGTAACGCGCCGATCGATCCCGTGCTGCTCGCACT
>DATABQ010000039.1:0-3954 GCA_036259495.1 Longimicrobiales bacterium
CACGAGAGCGCCTGGTGGTCCGGCTCGAGCAGAGTCACCGCCGCAGTCTCGTCCGTGACACGGCCGTGCGGGCGCGACATGGTGGCGGGGAACGGCAGGAAGCCGCCATCGACCAGCTCGTACTTGTTGTATTGAACGACAAACGTGCCGCCGCCGCGCGCATAGTCGAGCAGGCGGCGGTTGTTTGCCAACAGGTCCGGTCGCACTTCGTATGCGCGGATGCCGGCGACGATCGCGTCGTACGCGGACAGGTCTGCGTTGGCGAGCGCGTCGGAGTCGAGCGGCTCGACCAGCGCACCGAGCTGGCGCAGTGCGTCCGCGCCGTCATCACCCGCGCCTTCGATGTAGCCGATGCGCAGATTGCGCGCGATCCTCACGGGGAAGACCACGGCACGGACTTCGGCATCTCGATACAGCGGGTGCGGCCGGATGTGCGGGTAGTCGATGAGTGTGTAGCCCTGATCGTAAGTGACGCCGCGGCTCTCGAACGTCGCGCGCAACGCGTGCTCGCCGGTCGCGTCCGTCGGCGGTGTCACCACGAATGCAGTAGTGCGCTTGTCACCAGCGCTCCGGAGCACGAGCTCGGCAGCCGCGGGGGCGACCTGCCATCCGGCGGGCACCTCGAGCCGAACCACACCAGCCACACTGTCCCGTGCGGCGCTCACCGTCACATTGACGCGGCGCGGTGTGCTCCCGGCGGCAGGTATCGCCGCGACAGATGGCTCGACGGACACGGAAGCCGCGGGAACGACCATGAGCGGGCGGCGCAGCTCACCGACCGCCTTGTCCACCATCGCGAACTGCGCAGGCCGCCGCAGCGTGATATTCGCGCCGGCATCGAGCGATACGTCCATGGCCACTGCGGCGGGCTGGAACGGCAGCGCACGAATACTGTCGGCTACGCCCTGCCACGAGTACATGGCTCCGTGCCGCTCGGCGCGGAGGAAGTAAGGCTCCGTCGGCTCCGCCGATTCCGGTACGTGGATGGTGTAGGTGTGCCGGATCACCTGACCCGGCGCGAGTGTGGTGCCGCGCATCGTGTCAGCGGTATACGTCCACCCACGCGGCAGCTCGGGCTGAACGGTGTGCAGCGTGATGTCCGACGATCCGCCATTCCAGATCGTGACGGCGAGGTCGAATGCAGTGCCCGGCACGGGTGTGGGCGTATCAGCAACGACATCGACGAGAATGCCGGTGTCCAGCAGCAGCGCATCCGCGGTCTGCGCGCGTTCGACCTCAATGCGACGGAGCAGCTCACCGTGGGAGGTAGTCGCGAGCGCGGACGCTGCCGCGTCGAGCGTGCGCAACGCGCGGGCGAGCGGGCGGTCGGCACCGGCTGCATCGAGCGGGTTGTAGTCCGCGCGGATCTGCACGACAGCGCGCTCGTACTCGTCCAGGCTTTCGATCACTGAAGGCGCGGCGCCGGCCGTGCGCGCATGCTGCGAGAGAGTGGTATCCAGGCCTGCAAACAGCGACCCCGCGTTGTTGGGGAAATCACCGTCGAGGACGCGCAGTGCAGTGAACTGCGGACCCATCGGCTGCGCCATGCCCATGTCCTGCGAACGATGGCGGCTGCGGCTCTGCATCGCGATCTGGTATCGCGACCGGCCGAACAGGGCGTCGTAATCGCCCGTCGCGAGCCGGAGCGGAGGATCGGCCGGGGGCCGGTACAGCGCCTGGAAAAGATACGCGGGCGCATGCGGCGCCAGCCCCCGCACGATCTGGGCAGGAAAGCGCGCCGGATCTGCCGCCGCGGTGAACGCCTCACGCGCGACGATGCCCGCCGCCTGATGCTGACCGTGCCCGTCCGCGGGGGTGCCACTGAACACCGAGACGATGATGTCGGGACGGTACCTGCGTACGACCTCTACCACGTCCGCGAGCAGCGAGTCGTGCGGCCACTGCGTGAACGCCTCCTCCGCGGATTTGGAGAAGCCGTAATCGTAGGCGCGCGTGAAGAACTGGCGAGCGCCATCGAGCCGCCGCGCGGCGAGCAGCTCCTCCGAGCGGATCAGCCCCAGCCCCTCCTGGAGTTCCGGACCGATCAGGTTCTGACCCCCCTCGCCCCGGGTGAGCGACAGGTATGCGACGTCCGCGCCATCGCCAAGTGCGAGCTCAGCAATCAGCGCGGTGTTCTCATCATCGGGATGTGCCGCAACCATCAGCACGCGCTTCGTCGTGCCCAGCCGCCGCAGCGCGACGCCCAGCTCCGCGGCGCCTTCGTCTTCGATGATCGTCTGCGCGGGGGCATCCAGCGGCAGCAGAAACAGCAGCAGCCCGGCCAGGCCGAGCCGAGAACGCAGCGTCATACTCCTCCTCGGGTTCAGGACCGTGAGATAACGCAGACGGTGCGGCGCGGGCAAGCGCCCGGGAGCGGGGCTGCCGAATGGCGGAGTGGAACAGGCCAGCCTACATTGGGAAGCAGTTCCAGCCCCGCCCGCCAACCGCACAGAGGTATTCATGCGCACGATGCTCCGCTGCGCGATCATCGCCATTGCCGCCGGCCTGACCGGCCTCCCGGCTTCCGCGCAGGATGACGATGCGCTGATCGAACGCGCGCGTCGGATCCACGAGTCGGTGATCACGATCGACACACACGACGACATCCCCGGCACCTATGCGACGCCGGAGATGAACCCGTGCACCGGCACACGCATGCAGGTCGACGTGCCGAAGATGACGGAGGGCGGCCTGGACGTCGCGTTCCTCATCGTCTACGTGGGACAGACGCCGCGCACGCCCGAGAACTACGAGCGCGCGCAACAGCAGGCGATGCAGAAGTTCGATGCGATTCATCGCCTGACGAAGGAGCTCTGCCCCGAGCGCATCGAGCTAGCCATGACCGCCGATGATGTGGAGCGGATCCACCGGAGCGGAAAGCTCGTGGTGGCGATCGGCATCGAGAACGGATACGTGATCGGCCGCGACCTGTCGCTGCTGAAGAAGTACCACGAGCTCGGCGCCCGCTACATGACACTGGCGCACAACGGCAACAACGACATCGCGGACTCGTGGCAGCCGAGCGAGCGCAACGGTGACCAGGGATTCGAGCACGATGGTCTCAGCGAGTTCGGCGAGCAGGTGGTCGCCGAGATGAATCGCCTCGGCATCATGGTCGATGTATCGCACATATCGAAGGCCGCGGCACTGGATGCAGCGCGCATCAGCCGGGCGCCGATCATGGCATCGCACTCGAGTGCACGGGCGCTCACGTCGATCGAACGCAACATGGACGACGAGATGATGCGCGCGCTCGCGGAGAGCGGCGGAGTGATGCAGGTCGTAGCGTTCGCCGGCTACGTGAAGGAACAGCCGGCGGAGCGGCAGGAGGCGATTTCGGCGCTGCGGGAGGAGCTCGGCATCACTCGCGGACGCGGCGGAATGCAGAATCTGGACGATGCCGCTCGCGCTCGCTACGAAGCCGGGATGGCGGAGATCGAGGAGAAGTGGCCGTCCGCGAGCGTCAGCGATTTCGTCGATCATATCGATTACGCCGTGAACCTGATCGGGATCGATCACGTAGGGATCAGCTCCGATTTCGACGGTGGCGGCGGTGTGGAAGGATGGGACAGTGCGGCGGAGACGTTCAACGTCACGCTCGAGCTGGTGCGGCGCGGCTACACGGAAGAGCAGATCCGGAAGCTGTGGGGTGGGAACCTGCTGCGCGTATGGCGCGAGGCCGAGCGCGTTGCACGCGAGAGCCGCTGATGCCTCTGGCGTCGGCGCAGGCGGCGCCGCACATTCGCGACTGATACTGAGCACGGGAGGGCGCATTGATGGAATCGATCCGGCAGTTCTTCGCCGAGCACATGGCGACGGGGACGAACGGGCAGTCGCAGGCGCACGTCGACGCAGAGGATGAGCGGCAGAAGCTGCACGTCGCGGCGTGTGCGCTGCTGCTCGAGATCGCGCACGCGGACGAGGCGTTCTCCGACGCCGAGCGCGCGCATATAG
>DATABQ010000040.1:0-2452 GCA_036259495.1 Longimicrobiales bacterium
CGGCCGGCGACGCTCGCCGGGGACAGCAGAAAGATCTTCGTCTTCACAGGTCGGACTCCGAGCGCAAATCCCTCGCCAGCGAACGGTCGCGGCTTGCGTTGGTGCGTGGTCCGCGGTAATAACAGGATCGCGGACGATGAATCGTCCTCTGCGGAGACAGCCGCGGCAGACACGCGCGGCGTACTCGACCACGAGGTGGACGGATGGCACAACAGAACTCGTTCGACGTGACGACAGGCGCTGACCTGCAGGAGGTCGACAACGCGCTCAACCAGGCGCGCAAGGAGATCGCCACGCGATACGACTTCAAGGGGACCGACTGCACCATAGAGTTCGATACGAAGACGAGCAAGTTCACACTGGAAGCCGACGACGAATACAAGCTGACCGCGCTGTACGATGTGCTTCAGACGAAGCTGATCCGTCGGCAGGTTCCTGTAAAGAACCTGAAGACTGGCCCCGTCCAGGACGCGACACGAGGCCGTGCCCGCCAGGAGATCGAGCTGGCGCAGGGGATCCCCACGGACACCGCGAAGCAGATCGTGAAGGATGTGAAGGCGCAGGGCTTCAAGAAGGTACAGGTCGCGATACAGGGCGACGAGCTGCGCGTCACCAGCCCGTCGCGCGATGAGCTGCAGAACGTCATGACGTTCCTGCGGGAACAGGACTACGGCATCGAGCTGACGTTCGGCAACTACCGCTGACGAATGCGGCGCGCCGTCTTCAACATGCGGGACGAGCGTCCGGTCTGGGCGCCGCCCGCATCGTTCGTCGAACGGCTGCGGGCTGCCTTCCCCGCCGATTGGGAATTCATAGACATCGGTGCGCCGGTGAGCGGCCGAGGCGATGGCAGCGGCACGAGCCCGGAAGCGCTGAACGCCATACGTGGCGCCGAGGTGTACCTCGGACTCGGACTCCCCCGGGACCTGCTGCTGGCCGCGCTGGAGCCGCCTGCACTGCTGCGGTGGATCCACTCAGGCGCGGCCGGCGTCGCTTCCCTGCTCCATCCGGAGCTCCTCGACAGCGATGTCGTTCTCACGAACTCCGCAGGCATTCACGCGCCGCCGATCGCCGAGGCCGTGCTCGGCATGATGCTGCACTTCGCGCGCGGGCTCGATCATGCCGTGCGTGCGCAGGAGGCGACGGAATGGCGGCCGGATCTGTACGAACGCAGCGACAACGGTGTGCGCGAGCTGTCCGGCGCCACGCTCGGCATCGTCGGGTTCGGCGGCATCGGACGGGAGATCGCTCGCCGCGCGAGAGCTCTCGACATGAACGTTGCCGCGGTACGTCGCACACCGGCCACGGACGATCTCGCGGACATCGTCACCGGTGACGACTCGCTCGGGCGGCTGCTCGAGATGAGCGACTTCCTGGTGCTCTGCGTTCCGGCCACGAAAGAAACGCGCGGCCTCATCGGAGCGCGCGAGCTGGCACGCATGAGGCGAGGTGCGGTGTTGATCAACGTCGCTCGTGGCAGCGTACTGGACGAGATTGCACTCATCGAATCACTCGCGCGCGGTCACCTGCGCGGTGCGGGGCTGGACGTGTTCGCGACCGAGCCGCTGCCGCGCGAATCACCACTCTGGACCATGTCGAACGTGCTGATCACGCCCCATGTGAGCGCGACATCGCCCCGCTTCTGGGAACGCGAGGGAGAACTCATCCTGGAAAATGTGCGGGGTTACCTGGCGGGGGCCGATCTCGTCAATGTCGTGGATACCGCTGCAGGCTACTGATCGATCTCTTCAGTCACGCCCATCGAGCACATGACGTACCTTTGCCGCCAGCTCCTGTGGAGTATACGGCTTCTGCAGGAACGCGACATCCGCGCGCTGGATGCCGTGCCGGATGACCGCGTCATCGGTGTAGCCGCTCACGTAGAGGACACGGGTGGAGGGACGCAGTGGCTTGAGCGCCTCCACGAGCTGTCGCCCACCCATTACCGGCATGACGACGTCAGTGACGACCATGTCCACCTCGGCATCGTAGCTGCCGAGTGTGCGCAGCGCCTCCGCACCATTGGCAGCTTCCATGACGCGGTATCCATGCTCCCGCAGTGCGAGCACCGCGAGCCGACGAACTGACTCTTCGTCCTCCACCACGAGCAGCGTCTCATCGCCGGTGAGCGACTCATCGGCGACACTCCGCACAGGTGCGACATCCGCCGTACTGTCTGCAACAGGCAGGATGACGCGGAACTCGCTGCCGACGCCCGGCTCGCTGCTCACTTCCACGTGGCCGCCGCTCTGCCGGACCATACCGTAGACCATGGAAAGGCCGAGCCCGGTACCCGCGCCCGTCTGCTTCGTCGTGAAGAACGGCTCGAAGATCCGATTCATGATCTCGGGTGGCATCCCGCAGCCGCTGTCCCTCACCCGGAGGAGGACGCTGCGACCCGCCCGCGCGTCGGGGTGCATTCCGGGCCCGGGCTTCACGTCGATGTTCGCGG
>DATABQ010000041.1:0-2355 GCA_036259495.1 Longimicrobiales bacterium
TTTTAATCATGCGTGACCTGGACCCCGACATGCGCCTGGCAGACCTGCGGAGCGGTTCCAGCACGCGGCGGATACTTCAGGTGCGAAAGAAGGTCGTAGTGCGCGCATGCGCCGCCGGCTACACAGGCCGAGCGATCAGCCGTTTCCTGGGCATCTCGCCCAATACCGTCAGCCGGATCAAAAACGCACAGTAGGCGAAGGCCGCTCCGACCATGTGGAAAGCACATGGCTGGAGCGGCCAACCTGGAAGGTGGAAACCAGGTCCGACTAGTCAGCCTTGATGACCCAGACCTTCACTTCCGGCTTCACCTCCGGATGCAGCTTCACCGCCACCGAGAACACTCCCAGCGCCTTGATCGGCTCTTCCAGCTCGATCGAACGGCGATCGACCTCGAAGTCCAGACCCTGCTCGGAGTTCAGCCGATCGGCAATGTCCGCAGTCGTGATCGAGCCGAACAGCTTCGACTCCTCGCCCGCCTTCGCATGGAACGTCAGCGATACGCCCTCCAGCTTCGACGCACGACGCCGTGCCTCGAGGTAGTCGCGCTTCGCCTTCGCTTCGCCCTTCGCGCGTTCGGCCTCGATCGCGCGAAGATTCGCGGCCGTCGCCTCGAAGGCGAAACCGCGCGGCAGCAGATAGTTGCGCGCAAAGCCCGGCTTCACGGTGACGATCTCGCCCGCATCGCCCAGCTTGTCCATGTCCTGCCGCAGAATGACTTTCACGTTCTTCATCGTACTCTCCCTCAGGAGCCGGGGGTCGACGACGCCTGCCGTCGCGCCCGTATGTCCAGCCAGGTATCGGACAGCCCCACGAGGAACGTGGTCGCCATCACGAACGGAGTCAGAAACAACACCAGCAGTGCCGCAACCACCACGCCGAGCGGCCCCGGTGCACCGCCGATCACCAGAAGCACGGCCGCTCCGCGCAGGGCGTACAGCACGGCCATGAACATCAACAGATTCTCGCCTGCCCGCGCGGCCAGCTGATCGACCGGCAGCAGCATCAGTGCGACGGCCGCGATCAGCAGCCAGACCAGCTCATCGCGGAAGCGGAACTCGCGCCACCGTGCCAGCGGCTGCGCGATCCCCTGCCCCACGCGCCCGAACGCCCACCACGCAACGCCGAGACCCGCGAGCGAAGCCAGCGCCAGCAGCGCCGGAAACAGGCGCCCCTGCAGCTCGGCCATCCGGTAGAGCATCTCGCCCATGTCGATGCCGGCGCTCGCGCCCGCGTTCGTGCTCTGCCACACCGCCAGCACCTGCGCAGCCTTCCATCGCAGGTGGGTCGACACGGCGCCGTCCAGAATCGCAAAACCGCCGCGATTCACCAGCAGGAATACCGTGACCGTCGCCGCTGTCGCCGCGAGCGCGCCGAGTGCACGCGGCAGGAACGTCCAGCGCGGCAGCAGCGCCACGATCAGCACGAACCACGCGCCGAGCAGCAGCGCCCAGCCGCGCTCGAAGTACCACAGCTCGTTCGCCCCCGGGTCACCCGTAAAGGCGAGCCAGCAGATGAACAGGCCCGACGCCAGAAGCAGCGGGCGACGCGGTGGCAGCGCCAGGAACAGCAGCGCCAGCGGCACGAACATCAGCAGCGCGGGCTGCACCACGGACAGGAAGGCCGTCGCGAGCGCGAGCGCCGCAACCGTCCCCCATCCGCGGGCTCGCTGCGCCGCCGTCACCTCAGTCCTGATACCCCTTCACGTACGGCAGCAACGCCAGATACCGCGCGCGCTTCACCGCCGTGCCGACCTGCCGCTGATGACGCGCGCACATGCCCGTCATGCGCCGCGGCAGCAGCTTGCCCTGCTCCGTCACCAGACGTCGCAGAGTGCTCTCATCCTTGTAGTTCACGTACCGGATCCCCGCTTCGCAGAACGGGCAGTTCTTTGCCGGACGAGCCATGCTATTCCTCCTCCTCGTCGTCATCATCACGCGGCTCGCGCGTGGCGATCGACATCGGCGCAGTCGGCTCCCCCTCGTGCAGCACCACCAGGTAGCGCAGCAGCTCCTCGTCCAGCTTCAGCAGCCGCTCGTACTCCGGCAGCGGCTCGGCGCCTGCCGTGAACTGCGCGACGACGTAGTAGCCCGCGGCCTGCTTGCGGATCGGGTAGGTAAGCTGGCGGCGACCCCAGTGGTCGACGGCCGTGATCTCCGCACCCGCGTCCGTCAGCAGACCGTGATACCGGTCGAGCTTCTCGTTGACGCGATCCTCGGGGATCTGTGTGTCGAAGATGTAGACGGTCTCGTACTCGCGCACTTCGCCTGATCCTCTCCTGTGGTCGTGGTCGGCCCGACGCCTTTCGCCGGGCAGGAGACTAGCCTTCTAAAGTACCGTTTCGAGCGCGCTCCAAC
>DATABQ010000042.1:0-4034 GCA_036259495.1 Longimicrobiales bacterium
GGCAAACTTCTCCGATCACGGCGCCAACCGTCTCGGCGCAAGTGCGCTCATGCAGGGTCTCGCCGACGGTTATTTCATTCTGCCGCTGACCATCGGTGACTACCTGGCGCGCATGAAGCCTGACAACCTGGATACATCGCATCCCGCATTCGGCGATGTCGAGCGGGAAGTGAAGCAGAAGGCCGAGCGACTGCTGTCGATCGATGGAAAGCGCAGCGTGAACGACTTCCATCGTGAGCTCGGCGCCCTCATGTGGGAGTACTGCGGGATGGCGCGGTCCGCCGATGGCCTGAGGACGGCGCTGAAGCGGATCCCCGAGCTGCGTGAAGAGTTCTGGAACAACGTGCGCGTGCCGGGCAGTGCAGCGACACTGAACCAGTCGCTCGAGGTTGCGGGTCGGGTCGCGGACTTCTTCGAGTTTGCCGAGCTGATGTGTCACGACGCGCTGGACCGCGACGAATCGTGCGGCGGTCATTTCCGGGTCGAGCACGAGACGGCTGAGGGGGAGGCGCGGCGCAATGACGAGCAGTTCGCGCACTCGAGTGTGTGGGAGTTCACCGGCGTCGGCAACGAGCCGAAGAAGCATCGCGAGGAGCTGACATTCGAGAACGTTCAGCTCGCGCAGCGTAGTTACAAGTAGTAGGGAGCGGCACCCGTGACGCGCGAGCACTGCGTTTCCGGCGCGTCATGGCTGGCCGGGTCCGATCCGGATAATCGAGGGCGGGAATAGATGAGGCTGAAACTGCACGTGTGGCGTCAGAGCGGCTCCGACGACAAGGGTCGCTTCGAGGACTATGTCGCCGAGAACGTCTCGGAGCACATGTCCTTTCTCGAGATGCTCGACGTAGTCAACGAGCGGCTGATTGCCGACGGCGGTGAGCCGATCGCGTTCGACCACGACTGCCGCGAAGGCATCTGCGGCTCATGCGGCTTCATGATCAACGGCGAGCCGCATGGTCCGCTGCCCGAGACGACCGTGTGCCAGCTTCACATGCGCAACTACCGCGACGGCGACGAGCTGTGGATCGAGCCCTGGCGTGCAACGGCATTCCCCGTCCTGCGGGATCTGGTAGTAGATCGCACTCCATTCGACCGCATCATCCAGGCGGGCGGCTATATCTCCGTCCGCACCGGCAGTGCGCCCGAGGCCAACAACATCCCCGTGCCCAAGGCCAACGCGGACCTCGCCATGGACGCCGCGGAGTGTATCGCCTGTGGCGCGTGCGTCGCCGCCTGCCCGAACGCGTCCGCCATGCTGTTCACCGCCTCGAAAGTCACGCATCTCGGCGTTCTGCCGCAGGGCCAGCCGGAACGCTACACCCGTGTCGCGGAGATGGTGACCATACACGATGACGAGGGATTCGGGCACTGCACGAATCACGGCGCCTGTCAGACCGCCTGCCCGAAAGGCATCAAGGTCGATTACATCGCGCGCCTGAATGCGGACCTTCGGAAGGCGCGCTTCAGGAATCCATCCGGGTGAGAACGGCCTTTCTTTTCACGCTGAGCCGCAGAGGCGCAGAGCCGCGGTGCGTTCGTCGTAAGGAATCAGGCTCCCAGGTGGAGTCCGGTTCCTTTTTTCTTTTCAACAACGGAAATTCGTAAGACGGCTCCGTTGTATCCGTTCAAATAACTTCGACGCGAAACATGCAGACGCCCTGGAGTGTGGTACAGCCGCCATCATGATCATCCGGCGCACCCACCGCGGCTCTGCTCCTCCGCGGCTCTGCGTGAAAAAGAAAGGCCCGCGCCCTGCGGCCATGAGAAGCAATCGGTGCCGCCGGCCCGCGCAATCAGCGTCTCACAGCTTCGGCGGCGTAACCCCGACCTGATCCTGATACTTGCCCTTCTTCATCGCGTACGTGACTTCGGGCACCTCATCCCCCTGGAAGAACAGCAGCTGCGCCAGGCCTTCATTCGAATAGATCTTGGCCGGCAGGGGAGTGGTATTCGAGATCTCGAGCGTGAGATACCCCCGCCACTCGGGCTCCAGGGGTGTGACGTTCACGATGATGCCGCAGCGTGCGTACGTCGACTTGCCGACACACACCACCAGCACATCGTTCGGAATCCGGAAATACTCGAGCGTGCGGGCCAGCGCGAAGGAGCGCGGCGGGATGATGCAGTGGTCGCCCTTGAAATCGACGAACGAGCGGTCATCGAAATTCTTCGGGTCCACCACCACGCTGAAGACGTCGGTGAAGACCTTGTACTCGTCTGCCACGCGTATGTCGTAGCCGAACGAGGAAACACCGTAGCTGATCACACCCTCGCGCACCTGCGCCGGCTCGAAAGGCTCGATCATCCGGTGCTCCTCCGACATCCGGCGTATCCACCGGTCGCTGCGTATCGTCATCCGCTGCCTCCACGGGTGTCTCCGGCTGCTGCGCCTGCCGCCGCGCCGGCCGCGTGAAGCTACCCCGCGCCCTGTGGCGCGGCAACGTCCGGACGCGGACCGCGCACGCCGCCGCCGGCGCATTCGCGATGCGGCTCCACACCGGCCGTTGGACGGCGCGGGAGCACGTGTCCGGAACATGCTCGAAAGGGTGGCTCGCGTGCTTGACACCCGGCGTCGCCACCCGGTAGTTTGGCGCGGCTGTCATTCGTGAACGAATTCACAAGCGAACGGACAGGGCATGCTAGAGTCGTACGTGCCGATCCTCATCCTGCTGGGCGTCTCGCTTGCGAACGCCGTCGGTATGGTCGTGCTATCCCACCTGGTCAGTCCGTTCCGTCCGACGCCTGCGAAGATGGAGCCATACGAATCGGGCATGACTCCGCTGGGTGACACGCGCGAGCGGTTCTCGGTGAAGTTCTACATGGTGGCGATTCTGTTCATTGTGTTCGATCTGGAGACGATCTTCCTGCTGTCGTGGGGTGTAGTAATGAGGTCCCTCGGATGGGAGGGATTCGCGGCGGCGATGATCTTCATCGTCGTGTTGACAGTGGGAATGATTTACGAATGGAAGAAAGGGGCGCTCGAATGGGAGTAGCAGAGCGCAACAACATGCTGCCGACGCTGCCGGGTACGGGCGGTGAGGCATCGATATTGACGACGCGTCTGGATGCGGTGGTAAACTGGGCGCGAACGAATTCGTTGTGGCCGATGCCGTTCGGCACGGCGTGCTGCGCGATCGAGATGATGGCGACGTTCGCCGCGAAGTATGACATGGCGCGGTTCGGCATGGAGCGCATGTCGTTCTCGCCGCGGCAGGCGGACCTGTTGATATGTGCGGGCCGGCTGCCGTACAAGATGGCGCCGGTGATCCGGCGGATCTGGGATCAGATGCCGCAGCCGAAGTGGTCCATCTCGATGGGTGCGTGTGCATCGACGGGCGGAGTGTTCGATGTGTATTCGATGGTGCAGGGGATCGACACGATCATACCGGTCGACATCTATGTGCCCGGATGTCCGCCGCGGCCGGAGGGCCTGATCTATGGAATCCTGCTGTTGCAGGAGAAGATCAAGGGCGAGGCGCTGGCGAATACGGCGTTGCGGGAGGAAGAGGCAGACCGGTCGGGCCGTCAGAACCTCACAGCGGACCAGATCGATCAGGTGACGCTGCCGTACGGCAGCTCGACGAATCAGAACAAGGTGAGCGGGCTCGTGTCGACGACAGCGGTCGCGCGCCCGACGGACCGGCGGCCGTAGATGCCCGACAAGAGCTTCGACGAGGCGCTCAGTGGCCTCGAAACGGGAGCGGAGGAGCCGGACGGCTCTGGTGCGCCTCCGGGAGATCCGGCGGACGCGGCATCGCATCCGAGTGTGGCTGCTCTGCGCGACCGCTTCGGTGATTCCGTGCTGCATCACACGATCTTCGCCGGAGATGAGCACGTGGTGTATGTGGCACCGGAGCGTGTTCGCGAGATGATGAAGTGGCTGCGCGATGCCGAAGCGCAGCATTATGACATGTTGATCGACCTGACCGCTGTGGACTACGGCGGCGGCCGCCCGCTCGAGGTGGTATACCAGCTCTGGTCCACTTCGGAGAAGCTCCAGCTGCGGGTGAAGGCAGCGCTGCCGCTCAACTCTC
>DATABQ010000043.1:0-2991 GCA_036259495.1 Longimicrobiales bacterium
CTCGCGCCTTGCCGGGCAGGTGCTTCCGCCCCCTCGGTGCGGACACGGGATTTCTGAATCACAACACTAGCTATTACATATCGAGCCGAATAGTTGCCGGCGCCGGATCCCGTCGCGACACACGGGCCCCTCGTTCACTGAAGATGAAATGATGACCATGCTCGCATTCCCGCTCCTGATCATCGCGGCTGCTGCTCAGGTACCTGCCGATGCCAACGTCAGCCGGCATGCTGACGCGATCGCGGACCTCGCGCACGTCGACCATCCTCGCGCTGGCGCCGCTGCTGCCGTTCAGGATACGCCGTACTTCCAGCAGGACGTGGCCTATCGCATCGAAGCTCGCCTCGATGAGGCCGCGGAGGTGCTGAACGGACGCCTCCAGCTGCAGTATCACAACAACGCGCCCGCCGCGATCGACACTCTCTGGTTCCACCTCCATCTGAACGCGTTCCGCCCGAACAGCAACTGGGCCCGCCGGGAGCTGGAGTATGGAGAGCGCCGTTTCACGGACCTGGGACCCGACGAGCACGCGTTCGAGCGGGTACACGCGGTTTCCATCGGCGGCGTCGACATCACGCCCATCTATCCCGGCGCGCCGGACTCCACCGTCATGGGAGTGCCGCTGCCGCATCCGGTAGAGCCGGGCGACAGCATTCTGGTCGACATCACGTGGGACGCGCGGCCATCCACGCTCCCGCGGCGGCAGGGGAGACGCGGCCGGCACTACGATTTCGCGCAGTGGTATCCGCGCATCGCCGTCTACGATCGCACCGGCTGGGCGGTACAACCGCTGATGCCGCAGGGCGAGTTCTATGGCGAGTACGGCACGTACGACAGTACGCTCGACGTGGCGGAGGATCAGGTGATCGGCGCGACCGGCGTCCCCGTCGAGGGCGATCCCGGCTGGGCCGATGCCGCGGCAGAACCGGGAACGGAGCCGAACTACCGCCGCAACGCCTATCCCGCGAGCGCGCCGAAGAGCCTCGGCTTCCTGTCCGGCCAGCCCGCGAGTGGCCGCAAGCACGTGCGGTGGCGCGCAGCCGATGTGCACCATTTCGCCTGGTCCACCAACCCGGACTACATCTATGAGGGCGGTGCGCTGCGTGACATAGCGATACACGTGCTCTACCAGCCCGGCGACACCGCATGGGCGAACGGCACGGCCGTGAACCGCACGATCGATGCGCTCAGGTTCTTCGAGAACGTCTTCGGACCGTATCCGTGGCCGCAGATCACGAACGTGCATCGCATTGAAGGCGGCGGCACCGAGTTCCCCATGATGGTCATGAACGGATCCGCTTCGGAGGGGCTGATCATCCATGAGGTGGGCCACAACTACGCGCATGGCATCTTCGGCAACAACGAGTGGCGTGAGGGATGGCTCGACGAGGGGTTCGTTTCCTATCTGACGAACTGGGCACACGATGAAGCGGGACGGCCGGTGAACTGGGACAGAAGCCTGGATGGGATCCGCGAGCTCGAGCGTGCGGGTCGCACGCAGCCGATCGCACTCGCGTCCGCCGAGTTCCGCGATCCGGGCACGTACAGCGCAATGACCTACACGAAGCCGTCACTCGTCTTCCGCATGCTGCACTGGCTCATCGGCGACGAGGCGTTCCGCGCTGCCCTGCGCGAATACTACGAGGAGCACCGCCTCGAGCACGTGACGGAGAGCGACGTGCGCACGGTGTTCAGCGAAGCGAGCGGCGAAGACCTGGACTGGTTCTTCGACCAGTGGATCCACACCACCGGCACTCTCGACTACAGTCTCGGCGCTGTGAGCACTGAACAGACCCCTGACGGGCGCTGGGAGACGCGCGTGGAAGTCCTCCGCGACGGTGAGATCTGGATGCCCGTCGATATCCGCGTCGGCGACAGCACACAGCGGCTGACATCGCGTGATCGGAGCAACGTTGTCACGATCACAACTGCAAGCCGCCCCGAGACGGTGACACTCGATCCGGAGAACATCCTGCTGGATATCGATCCGGAGAACAACACGGAGGAGCTCTGACGAAACCGGGACGCCGGGCGCCGCTACCGCAGAACCACGGCGCCGACGTCCGGCTCCGCCAGGAACTCCCTGATCGCGTCCGGCGGCTTCGCGCACTCCTCCAGGTGAGAGCGCAGCCGCCGGAAACTCGCGCGCAGCCGTCGCTCGAGAACCACATCCTCCAGCTTCACCGCGTCCTCGGCCACCCAGTCGGGCGGTGCCTGCTGCACGGTCTCCTCCATGTCCTGCTCCGGCGACTCGAGCTCGCGCACACCGATCCCCGCGTTCACGAGATGGAACGCATACACCGGCTCGAGGTCTTCCTCTTCGGCGAGGGCGTAGATCTCTTCGGCGTATTCCCGCTCCAGCCCCAGCTCCGACTCGGCCCATTCCATCAGCGCCTCGTGCCGCCGCTCATGAGGTGCGCCCGTCAGTGATGCAACGGCCGCCGTCAGCTGCTCGCGCGCCGCCGCCTCAGTGCGACCTGTGGTCCCGCCGTCCATGTCCATCCCCAGCCTCCCAATGTGAGTGTCCACGCAGGGTGCAAATGGTGTTCCCTGTGGAGGACATGCCACACGCACCCACGCACCCGGTGTGGTGCCGAAACTGCGCGGCTGCGCCAAAATAAGGGCAGATCCGCGTGGTCCCCAGAGGGTGCGGGTCTTGCAACGTACCCGGACGGCGGATACTATGTGCGGATCATCTCCAAAGTGTGATCTACCGCGCTGACAGCCGCCGCGGGAGTACGCCAAGTTGTTGTCACAGGCGAACTTTCCGGGTTTCGAGGTTTATAGATTCGCAGGCCGCCACCTCCTGCCGGGGTGGTGTCAGGGGTTCCTTCGGGATGGAGAACCGAACGATGCGCAATTTGAATCCACATCAGACCATCGTCGGAGTCGCATTGATGGCGTGCGCCATGCTCGCCGGAAACGCACTGCCGGCCGACGCGCAGGTGCAGAGCCGCATGCGCGTGCTCGTTCCCGCGTTCGTCAACGCCG
>DATABQ010000044.1:0-2139 GCA_036259495.1 Longimicrobiales bacterium
TCCGGCTTCGCGAGCTGGATCCGGATCAGCGTCGCCTCGAGACCGCCGACGAGAAAAAAGAAGAGCGCCGTTACGCCGTACAGGATGTCGATCTTCTTGTGATCGACCGTCGTCATCCAGTCCCACACGACGTTCTTCTTCTTCGTCGTGTGTGGGGCGGGCGCGTGTACGTGTGCTTCCGCGGTGGCCATTTCAGTTACCCTGTGGTTACTTCAGGCTCAGCAGGTACGCCGCAACTGCGCGCACCTCCTGATCGGTCAGCCCCGTCGGCGGCAGCCCGCCGCCCGAGGTACGGGTGCCTGGCATCAGCGTCCCCGGCTTGATCTCTTCGGGGTTCGTGATCCACCTCACCAGGTTCTCGAGATTCATCTCCGCAGCGCCCGCACCGACCCATGGCCGGGAGCCGACGGCGGTCAGACTCGGACCGACCTGACCGGCCGCGGTCGTGCCCGCGATCGCGTGGCACGTGATGCAGCTCGAGGACAGGAAGATCCGCTTCCCCTCCTCCTGCAGCACGGCCTCCGGCAGCGGCGCGCGGTACGGATTGCCCGCACCGGTGGGCGCAGGCATCTGGCCGAACACCGGCACCTGCGCCTGTGTCGGCGCGGGCGCACCGACGACCTGCGCCGGCGGCACGGCCGGGACCATCGGCTCGCCCTCGTCCTGAGCGGGCACCTGCTGCTCGTTCACGACGAGCGCGCCGGCCGAAGGATCCTGCGCTGGCGGCAGCCCGGTCGTCTGCGGCCCGCCGGTGCGCATGCGCTGCACCCACTGATCGAACTCCTGCGGCTCCGCGGCGTTGACCGTCATCCTCATGATCGCGTGTGCCTCGCCGCAGTACTCGGCGCACTGGCCGAGATACTGGCCCGGCTCCTCGACCGTGAACAGCAGATAGTTGTCGTGCTTCGGCTCCATCCCCTCGGGACGGCGCGGCAGCGGATTGACATCGCGCTTGCCGCCGATGCGAGGGATCCAGAAGCTGTGGATCACGTCCGCCGAGCGCATGGCGAGCGAAACAGGCCGGTTCGTCGGAATCCACAGCTCGTTCGCGGTGACAATTTCGTACTCGGGATAGCGGAACTCCCACCACCACTGGTGGCCTATGACCTCGACGACGAGTGCGTTCTCCGGCGGCTCACGCTGCGTTTCGAAGATGGCCTTGATCGTAGGCACACCGATGAAGACGACGATGAAGGCGGGCACGATGGTCCACGCGATCTCGAGCTTCGTGTTGCCGTGAATCTGTTCCGGGTGTGGCGAGTCGGGCCGCTCGCGGAATCTGAACGCCGCGAACAGGATCAGTGCGATGACAATGAGCATGATGCCCATCGTCCAGTTGAACGTGTTGTAGAAGACGTCATTCAGGATGCGGCCGAACTCCGATACCGGCCGAAACGTCGTCTGAGGGTATGCGCCACCTGCTTCACAGCCGGCGACGGCAATGGTCGAGATCAGGAGGGCGAGCGACGGCGCGAGGCTGCGCATCGACCGCCGGGCGCACGTACGGCGTGCGGCAGCCCTGTGAACGGACATTCTGTTCTATCTCTCGGTGACTGCGAGCGATCCGCGTTCTGCGGGGATCAGATTCCTAGCTGGGTATGGTATCGACGCCCTGACGGCCGGTCAAGCCACGGGCGTATTCCACATTTGTGCATGCGAATTCGCTGCCGCCGCACACCGCAGCCGGAGCGACGTGCGCGATGACGTGCCGGAGCGTAGACTTCGCGCGTGGACATGTTCGATGTCGTTGTGATCGGAGGCGGCGCTGCCGGTGCCGCAGCCGCCCTTTCCGCCGCGGGCGCAGGAGCGCGCGTCGCGCTCGTACGTCGTGGCCCGGGCGCCGCTGCGCTCGGTTCGGGGGCCTGGCACGATGCACCGCCGCTCGAGCTGCGGGATGCGCTCCGTGCCGCCGGCCACGAGCTGGTGGACTGCGACGGTCCGCTGCCGCACCCGGACGGCGTGCTCGTGCACTGTGCGGCGGCCGGAGCATCACACGCGAACGCTGCGCTTCGTGCCGGTGCATCCCGCGTGGTCGTCTGCGGCATTGCAGGCCTGCCGGCGTTCCGGGCAACCTCGCTCGCTGCGCTGTGGTCGGATGAGGCGGGGCTGTCCAATGACGAGGTGCGGCCGGCGATGCTC
>DATABQ010000045.1:0-4264 GCA_036259495.1 Longimicrobiales bacterium
CCCGACTGGAACGCCGTTCTCGGTCACGAGCTCCGCTCGCCCGTCGCTGCCATCCTCGGCTATCAGGAGCTGCTCGACGAAGGCACACTCGGACCCCTTCCCGACACGGCGGCCGATGCGCTGCGTCGTATCCGCTTCGCCGCCACACAGCTCATCACGCTCATAGACGCCGTCGAAGGCAGCAGCAACGGACAGGACGCCGAAGCCGTTCCCGCACGCGACCTCATCCATGATGCCCTGTCCACTGTTCGCTTCGAGGCCGAGGGCCGCGGCACGCTCCTTCGGACGGACGACGCCGATGTCGACCTCTTCACGCGCCGTACCGACGCGTGCCGCGCACTCGCTCTCATCCTCGGCGCTGCCGTCAAGGTCACACCCGGAGGTACCCTCCGCGTGAGCGCCCGCGATGCCGATGAGCCGCAGATCACCGTCACCGGCAGTGGCCTCGATCCAGCCAGAGACCGGCTCGCGCACAACAGACCCCTCACGGGAGCAGGTCTCCGTCTCGAACTCGCCGGCGCAGCCGCAGCCAGGGTTTCCGGTACCGCAGACCTGTTGCCCGGCGGCACTGTTCAGCTCCGCCTTCCGCGCCTGTCATCCACCTGATTGACGCCGCCGAACATATCCCGTAGGTTGGGATTGTGAATGGTTTCACAAATCCGCAGGACTCGCCCCAGAGCTGCACGACGATGAGCACATCATGAAGAAGGTGTCGGAATCCACGGTCGCCAGGCTGTCGGTGTATCTGCGTCTGCTGACGGAGCTGTCGGGCGCGGGTGTGACGACGCTGGCGAGCGAGGAGCTGGCGCGGCGGTGCGGGACATCGGCGGCGCAGGTTCGCAAGGATCTGTCGTTTTTCGGCACATTCGGCAAGCGCGGGCTGGGCTATTCGGTGCCGGAGCTGACGTCGGCGCTGCGTGGCATTCTGGGTCTGGAGCGGCGGTGGCGTGTGGCGCTGATCGGAGCCGGCAAGATTGGCGCGGCTCTGATGGCGTACCAGGATTTCCGTCGCCAGGGTTTCGACATCGTGGCCGTGTTCGATGCGGACCCTGCGAAGGTGGGCCGCGAGTGGCACGGCCTGGTGGTGCAGTCGGACGCGGACCTGCAGAGGGAGCTCGAGCGGATCGAGATCGCGATTGTGGCGGTGCCGGCGGAAGCGGCGCAGACTGTGGTGAACCGGGTGATCGAGGCGGGAGTGCGCGCGATCCTGAATTTCGCGCCGACGAAGCTGAGCGTGCCGGATCACGTAGCGGTGAAGACGGTGAACATGGCGCTGGAGCTGGAAGGTCTTTCGTACGCGCTGGTGAACGAAGCCAGGGGCAGTCGGCGTGTGACGTCGCGTCCTGCGGCATCACGGGGATAGGGATGAGCGAGCGGGTAAGGGTCACATCGGAGATCGGGGCGCTGCGCGGAGTGATCTGCCACACGCCCGGACCGGAGTTGCTGGCGGTTACGCCCACGAATCGTGAAGACTTTCTGTACGATGACATCATCGACCTGGAGCAGGCCCGTCGGGAGCATCATCGCTTCAAGGCGCTGCTGTCGCGATTCGCGGAAGTCTATGAAGTGCGGGACCTGCTGGAGGAAATTTTCGACCGGCCGGAGGTGCGGCCGTTCCTGATCGAGCGGGTGATGGACGTGGCGCGCTCGGAGCCGCTGGCGCGTCATCTGATGGAAGTGCCGTCGGAGGATCTGGTCTCACTGTTCATCGAGGGGCGGGCGGTGGAGGGCGGTGCGCTGCAGCAGCTGCTCAACGTCCAGGCGTATGATCTGCCGCCGCTGCCGAATCTGTTCTTCACACGCGACGCGAGCATGGTGGTCGGTGACGGTGTAATCATCGGCTCGATGCGCTACAACGTGCGGTGGACGGAGGAGATCCTGATGAAGGCGCTCTTCCAGTACCACCCGCTGCTCGAGAACAGCGGCCTGGTGTACGATGGCAGCGAGGAACGTCGCGCGGGCTACACGATGGAAGGCGGGGACGTTCACATCCTGCGACAGGACCTGGCGCTGGTGGGAATGTCGGAGCGCTCGAGTCCCGGGGCGTTCGATCTCCTGGCCGAGCAGTTGTTCGCGAAGCAGGGGGTCACGGACATTCTGGTGGTCGTGCTGCCGACGGACCGCGCGATGATCCATCTGGACATGATCTTCACGATGATCGACCGGGACCATTGTGTGGTGTTCCCGCCGAACTTCGTCGGGCCGACGCGGAGCCCCGTTCTGCATCTGAAGAAGGGCACGGCCGGGATGCGGGAGATGCCGAACCTGTTCGCGGCGTTGCGTCAGCTCGACATGCCGCTCGAGCCGGTGTTCTGCGGCGGGTCGAGGCGCACGCTGCAAGAGCGGGAGCAGTGGTCGAGCGGCTGCAATTTCGTTGCGGTCCGGCCCGGCCTGATCCTCGGCTACTCGCGCAACGAGGCCACGTACGAGGAACTCAGGAACGAAGCGGGCTATCGGATCGTGAAGGGTATGGACTTCCTCACGGGCGACACCGAGATCGCGGACGACGAGAATGCGGCGCTGGTGTTCGATGGCGGCGAGCTGGTACGCGGCGGCGGCGGCGGCCGCTGCATGACCCTGCCGGTGCGGCGCGACGAGGCGTGGTAAGGCGCGCGGTCAGCGCCGGGCGCGAGGCGGCGCGGCGGCTCCAGCTGGAGCTGCCCGGCCTGATCATCGATACCAGCGATGCCGGCCGCACCGGGATCCGCATACGGCTCGACCGGGCACCGGAGCGCGAACCCTTCGCAATCGCGCCAGTCGACTGTGCCGGTGCCACGAACGATGACGCTCCGATCCGCTCCCTGGAGTATGCGATCGTGGACGTGGAGACCACGGGTGGCTCGTGGGCGTATGGCCATCGCATAACGGAGATCGCCGCAGTACGCGTGCGCGGAGATGGGACGATACTGGACGAGTACCGCTCGCTCGTGAACCCAGACCGGCCGATCCCTTCCTACATCACTGCGCTGACGAACATCTCCTGGGACATGGTGCGCGACGCGCCGCGGTTTGCCGATGTGGCGCACGATGTGGCGCGCGTCCTCGGCGGTGCGGTGTTCGTTGCGCACAACGCGTCATTCGACTGGCGCTTCGTCAGTGCGGAACTGCAACGCGCGGGCGTGCCGCTGTCCGGCCGCACGCTCTGCACCGTCCGGATGGCGCGAAAACTGGTGCCTGAGCTGCGCAGCCGATCGCTCGACTCGCTCATCTACTTCTTCAACATCCCCATCGAAGCGCGGCATCGTGCGTACGGCGATGCGCGCGCGACGGCGGAGCTTTTCCGTCT
This sequence comes from Longimicrobiales bacterium, assembly GCA_036259495.1. GTDB lineage: Bacteria > Gemmatimonadota > Gemmatimonadetes > Longimicrobiales > RSA9 > SH-MAG3. The sequence continues at coordinate 3,287 of DATABQ010000045.1, forward strand.
GCTGCTCGACCGGCTCGATACGATGGAGGTCACGCGCTGGCACGAGCTGCAGCAGCTGCTCGCCCGCCGTGCGAAACGGCGGAAGCGACAGGCGAACCCGCAATCGATCCCCGAGCCGGGACCATGAATTCGACATGCCCGTTCCGCACGAGGTGCACATGACGAGGCCGCTCGTAACGACGCGACAGCTTGGCGACCTGCGCATCCACGCGCTCGATGGCGGATCACAGCTGCTCGACGGCGGTGCGATGTTCGGAGTCGTGCCGAAGCCGCTCTGGCAGAAGCGCATACCCGCCGACGAGCGCAACCGCATACCGCTCGCCATGCGCTGCCTGCTCGTCGAGACGCCCGACGCACTCGTGCTCATCGACAACGGTGCGGGCAACAAGGAGAACGAGAAGTTCGTCGACATCTACGGCATCGACAACGCCGCGTCTGATTCCGGGCGGTTCCCGACGCGGATCGAGGAAGCGCTCGCACAGCTGGGCTTCTCTGCCGACGACGTCGACATCATGCTCGACACCCATCTCCATTTCGACCATGCCGGCGGAAATACCCGCAGATCCGACGATGACGGCGTGGAGCTCTCTTTTCCGCGTGCGCGCTACGTGGTGCAGCGCGGCGAGCTCGAATGGTCACGAATGAAGAACGAGCGGATCCAGGCCAGCTATCTGCCGCACAACATCGAGCCGGTCGTCGACGCCGGCCGCATGGACCTCGTGGACGGCGATGTGGAGGTCGTCCCGGGTGTCCGGGTGATGCGTACGCCGGGCCACACGCCGCACCACCAGTCGGTGCTGATCACGTCCGGCGGCGAGACAGCCTGCTTTCTCGCAGACGTGATTCCCACATCGGCCCATCTGCCGCTGCCGTGGATCATGGGCTACGACGTGGAGCCGCTGGTCACACTGGAATCCAAGCGCATGCTGCTGAACCGCGCGAGGGAGGAGCAGTGGCTTCTCGTGTTCGAGCACGATC
>DATABQ010000046.1:0-2648 GCA_036259495.1 Longimicrobiales bacterium
CGGCTCGGGTCGGAGCGGCTGCCACGAAAGCCGCTGCACCCGATCGCGGGCAGACCGCTGCTCGAGTGGGTCTGGCGACGCGTCTCTTCCTTCGACGTTCTGGACCGGGTCGTGGTGGCAACGGACGCTGCGGAAATCGCGGACGCGTGCCGCACCTGGGGTGCGGAGGTGGAAATGACTTCCGCACACCACGGTTCTGGTACGGAGCGGCTGGCGGAGCTGGTCGCGCGCGAGGCGTATGCCGGGTACGATGTAGTGGTGAACGTGCAGGGGGATGAGCCGTTCGTCGAGGAAACGCATGTGGCCGAAGCGGTCGCGCAGGTGCGCCGCGGGTTCGACATCGGCACGGTGGCTGCGCCTGTCGCGACACTGGATGCGTGGCGCGATTCCGGGGTAGTAAAGGTGACACGGCGGGTGGATGGCGCCGCGCTCTATTTTTCGAGGAGCGCGATCCCGCATTTGCGTGGTGGGGATCCGACGCCGGACGCGCTCGGAGCGGAGCCGTACCTGCGCCACATCGGGCTGTACGCGTATCGGCCGGACGTGCTGCTGAGGTGGAGCGAGCTGCCGGAATCGGAGCTCGAGTCGATCGAGCGGCTGGAGCAGCTGAGGGCGCTCGGTGCAGGATTGACGATCGGCGTCGGCGTGGTGGCGCAGTCCGTGGGCGGTGTGGACACGCTGGCGGATGCGGAGCGGGCGGAGCAGAGACTGCTGAGTGAACAACATACCTGAAGGGCAGCGAGTGATGAGCGAGCAGAGCCGGCATCCCACCAAGTACATCTTCGTCACCGGCGGCGTCGTGTCGTCGCTGGGGAAGGGCATTGCGGCGGCATCGATCGGGCGGCTGCTGGTGGAGCGCGGCCTGCGCGTGACAATCCAGAAGTTCGATCCGTACATCAACGTCGATCCGGGCACGCTGTCGCCGTTCCAGCACGGCGAAGTGTTCGTCACGGACGATGGTGCGGAGACGGACCTGGACCTGGGGCATTACGAGCGGTTCATCGATGAGTCGCTCTCACAGGCGAACAACATCACGACCGGGCGCATCTACCTCGACGTGATCACGAAGGAGCGTCGCGGCGATTACCTCGGCGCGACGGTGCAGGTGGTGCCGCACATCACCGATGAGATCAAGCACGCGGTACGGCGGCTCGCGCCGAGCCGGGACGTGGTGATCACCGAAATCGGCGGTACGGTCGGCGACATCGAGTCGCTGCCGTTCCTGGAAGCGATCCGTCAGTTCCGGCAGGAGGTCGGGCGCGAGCACACGCTGTTCATCCACTTGACGCTGATCCCCTACATCGCCGCAGCGGGCGAGCTCAAGACGAAGCCGACGCAGCATTCGGTGCGCGAGCTGATGGAAATCGGAATTCAGCCGGACGTACTGATCTGCCGCACCGATCGGCCGCTGTCGGACGACCTGAAGCGGAAGACGGCGCTGTTCACGAACGTCGATCCCGCGGCGGTGATCGAGGCCCGCGACGTCGACACGATCTATGAGGTGCCGCTCGCGTACCGTGCGCAGAAGCTGGACGACCTGATCGTCTCCAAGCTCGGACTCCAGACCTCGCAGCCGGATCTGGCGGAGTGGAAGACACTGGTCGAGCGGGTGCGTGAGCCGAAGAACGGCCGCGTCCGCATCGCCGTTGTCGGCAAGTACACGTCGCTCGTCGACTCCTACAAGTCGGTCCAGGAAGCTCTGATCCACGGCGGCATCGCGAACGATGTCGGCGTCGACATCGACTGGCTCTCGAGTGAGGACTTCGAGCGGCCGGTCGAACCCGCGGCGGGAGCGAAGCCGGCAGCGAACGGTGAGAAACCTTCGACTGATGGCGCGGCCGATCGGTCGAATGGTGAGCGCCCCGCGAGCGCGGGACGCGGGCCGGAGCTGCTGGAGGAATACGACGGCCTGTTGATTCCCGGAGGCTTCGGCGTACGCGGTGTGGAGGGCATGCTGGACGCGGTGCGATGGTCGCGCGAGAACGGGCTGCCGTTCTTCGGCATCTGCCTCGGACTCCAGTGTGCGGTCATCGAGTACGCGCGCAATGTCTGCGGCTTGAGTGAGTCGAACTCCGCCGAGTTCAAGGTCGACCTCGCGGAAGCGGTGATCTGTCTCATGGACTCGCAGCGTCAGGTTACGGACCTTGGCGGGACGATGCGTCTGGGCGCTTATGCCGCGCGCCTGGCGCCCGGCTCGCGCGCAGCGGATGCGTACGGCACGCTGGAGATCAGCGAGCGGCACCGCCATCGCTATGAAGTGAACAACGCCTATCGCGAGCTGCTCGGGAAGAACGGAATCGTGTTCAGCGGCCTTTCGCCGGATGGCAACCTGGTGGAGATCATCGAGGTGCCGGAGCACCCGTGGTATCTCGGCTGCCAGTTCCATCCGGAGCTCAAGTCACGGCCGACACAGGCGCACCCGCTCTTCCAGGCATTCGTCGCCGCGGCACTGGAGAGGCGGCGTACGACGCATGGCGATAATGCCACGCCCGCGCTCTTTGCAGCGGAGGCCGTACGAGCATGAGCGTCGAGGCCCTGTTCGACGGTCGCTTCTTCCTGATCGCGGGCCCGTGTGTGCTCGAGGACGATGCGCTGAATCTGCGCGTCGGCGAGGCACTGGCGGAGCTGCACGCGCGAACGGAAGTGCC
>DATABQ010000047.1:0-2356 GCA_036259495.1 Longimicrobiales bacterium
AGCAGGTCGGCCGGGTCCTGATGGATTTCCTCTGCGCCGGCCAGTTCGCCGTCGGTCCAGCCGCCGCACCTGAGTCCGATGATCCGCACCCCGGCGCGCCGGGCGGCCTTCACGTCGTACGGCGTATCACCGATCATGATCACCTGCGATGCTGCACGTCCTGCCTTCTCGAGAGCTGCATTCACGATGTCCGGCGCCGGCTTCGAGGACTCTGCCTCATCCGAGTTCGTCGACTTCTGAATCAGGTCCTCGAGATCCGCCTGCTTGAGGAGTGCGTTCAGATCCTTTTCGCTGGCGGATGTCGCGACCACGAGCTCTTTGCCATCCTCCCGAAGGCGGGCGAGGAGCTCGTGCGTGCGGGGGAAGGCGGCCAGGCGCGGCAGGTATCGTTCGCGGAAGATCTCGCCCCGGCGATCGAGTATCCGACGCCCTTCCTCGCTCTCCTCCTCCAGCCCCGTGAGCTCGGGCAGCACTCGATCGCCGCCCATCCCGATCATCCAGCGCACGCGGCCGAACTCGATCTCGTGCCCGAACTCATCGCCCACGTCCACCCACGCCCGGGCGTGTGCGTCATTGCTGTCGATCAACGTTCCGTCTACATCCAGCAGGACTGCCCCGATCATTCCCCCCCCGGCGTTCCGTTCGGTTCCAACCACCGCCCCACCATATGCAAGAAACGAGAACGTGCCGCTCCAGCCGGCCCTGCCCTCCGGCTGAAGGCGACACGCCCCGTTTCCGCACCCAGTCACCGCTCGGAGTCGATGACAGGTGAAATCTGGCGGATCCGCCGGCCTCCATGGTCATGGCCATGTCAGGACTGTGTCAGGAATTCGTGAGGAAATGTCAGGAATCCATGAAGCCGGAAGTGCAGCGGCATCCGTACGCCGCACGGTTCTTGCTCCTCGCACGCACGTAAACCTCACAATCGACAGACTGCGCGCGCGGGTGGAGGACCGGAATGGCGGAACAGGGACAGAACGGCACGAAGCTTCAGGTCGCGGGCGCGAAGCCGCAGGACGTGGGGACCGGCACGGCGCGGCTGAGTCGCAAGTCGATGCAGACGCTGAACATCCGCGAGGGCGACGTCATCGAGATCTCGGGCAAGCGACCCACCGCTGCCCTGGCCCTGCCGCCGTACACTGAGGATGAGGGGCTGGACGTGATCCGGCTGGACGGCCTTCAGCGCGGCAACGCCGGCATCAGCATCGGCGATCATGTCGCAGTGAAGGCGGCCGAGACGAAGCCCGCCCGCCGTATCCAGCTCGCGCCCGCGCAGAAGAATCTGCGGCTCGTCGGTTCCGGCGAGATGCTCCGCCGCACGCTGTTCCAGAGGCCGCTCGTGGCGGGCGACATCATCTCGACGTCGATCTATCAGCGGAACCAGATGCAGCAGCCGGGCAGCGGCGTGCCGGACGACCTGTTCCGGATGTTCTTCGAGCAGCCGGCGTTCGGCCTGCAGGAGATCCGGCTGCGCGTGATCTCGACGACGCCGCGCGGTGTCGTGCAGATCGCGCAGGACACGGAGATCGAGCTGCTGCCGGAGTTCGTCGAGATGGACGAGCAGCGGCCGGCGGCAGTGACATACGACGATCTCGGCGGCCTCGGCGACACGCTCGGCCAGGTCCGCGAGATGATCGAGCTGCCGCTCAAGCATCCGGAGCTCTTTCAGCGCCTCGGCATCGACCCGCCGAAGGGCGTGCTGCTGTACGGCCCGCCTGGAACGGGCAAGACGCTGCTCGCGCGCGCTGTGGCGAACGAGGCGGACGCGCGCTTCTTCCACATCGCCGGCCCCGAGATCATGGGCCGTTATTACGGCGAGTCGGAGCAGCGCCTGCGCGAAGTGTTTCAGCAGGCGCAACAGCAGTCGCCATCGATCATCTTCATCGACGAGATCGACTCGATTGCGCCGAAACGCGAGGAAGTGACAGGCGAGGTCGAGCGGAGGGTGGTTGCGCAGCTGCTGACGCTGCTTGATGGGCTCGAGCCGCGGCAGAACGTGGTGGTGATCGGCGCAACCAATCGCGTGGATGCGCTGGACGAAGCGCTGCGCCGTCCCGGCCGCTTCGATCGCGAGATCGTCATCGGCGTGCCGGACGTGCAGGGCCGCCGCGAGATCCTGTCGATCCACACGCGCGGCATGCCGCTCGAAGAGGACGTCGCACTCGATGAGCTGGCGCGCGTGACCTACGGCTTCGTCGGCGCAGACATGTCCGCTCTGGCTCGTGAAGCTGCGATGGAAACACTGCGACGGAGTGTGTCCGGCATCGATCTGGATTCCGGCGAGATCCCGCGGGAAGTCATCGAGAGCCTGCGCGTCACGCGACAGGACTTCATGCACGCGCTTGAGCGCACGCAT
>DATABQ010000048.1:0-4354 GCA_036259495.1 Longimicrobiales bacterium
CGTCCGGCTGAACCATGAGGAACAGGATGTTCTTCGGCGAGACCTCCACTTCGTTCTGCGCCTCCGGCAGGACGATGCTGAGACCGCGCTCCTCGTCGAACACGGTGGTCACGAGGAAGAACACCAGGAGCAGGAACGCGATATCGGCCATCGACGACGTCGGGATCTCGCCACCGGACCGCTTCTTCTTTTTCATCAGAGCCATTGAATAATCTCCTGGCTTACGGCTGGTGGTCGGTATCGGAGTCCGCGCCGCGATCCGGCGTGCCCATCCCTTCCACGGAGCCCGTGGCAGGACGGGGGCTGTGTCTGGGTACACCGGCGCCGGCCGCGAGTGCCGCTGCGCCGCCGGCCCGTTCCATGTCCCACACCAGGTTCAGCACGTGGGAGCTGCCCTCCTCCATCTCCATGATCAGCTTGTCGATCCGGGTGACGAAGAAGTTGTACGCGAGATTCACGGGCACGGCGATGATGAGGCCAGCCGCGGTGGTGATGAGGGCGATCTTGATGCCGCTCGCGACGAGCGCTGCATCGACCTGACCGGCTTCGGCAATCGCGCCGAACGCCGAGATCATACCTGCGACCGTCCCGAGGAAGCCGAGCAGCGGCGCCACGTTGGAGACGGTAGCGAGGACGGCGAGGCCGCGCTCCAGGAATCCGAGCTCGATCACACCGGTCGTCTGAACGGCCGTCTCGATGTCCGCACCGCTCTGCCGGTCGCGCACACGACGCAGGCCCGAGTAGAGAATGGCGGCGACGGGGCCGGGGGTATCCGCGGCGACGCGGATGGCTTCGTCGATCTTGCCGCTGCGCGCGAGCGCCTCGACCTGCTCCAGCACCTCGCCCGAGCGGCGACGCGCTGCCCACAGCGTGTACCCTTTGGCGACGATGACACCGAGTGCGAACAGCGAGCAGAGGAGGAGCGGATACATCCATCCGCCGCCGTCGTAGAAGAGCGACAGCAGGTTATAGGAAACGTCGGCGCCTGACTCTTCCAAGAGAACACTCCGGGCAGCAGGGAAATGCAGTCAGCGGCTCAAGTATGCCTGGGAATATTGCGAAAATGTATTCGGCACCGGCACAGGTGTCAACGTCGCCCTTTTCAGCGTCCATCGCCGGGAGCAAGCGTGTCGATCGCACCGCCTGCGAGAGCCGTCCTGACCGTGTCGAGCGATGCGTTCCTCGTGAGGCGGCCGCGGTACGCGAGCGAGATCTGAGACGTCTCCTCACTGACGACGATCACGAGCGAATCCGTCTCTTCCGAGAGTCCCAGCGCCGCGCGATGCCGCGTCCCGAGGCTCTTGTCGGCGACTGGAAACTGCGTCAGCGGCAGGATCACGCCTGCGGCAATGATCGTGTCGCCCTCGACGAGGACCGCACCGTCGTGGAGCGGCCCGTATGGGGCGAACAGGCTGACGAGCAGATCGGCGCCGACGCGCGCGTGGATGCGCGTGCCCGTCTCTGCATATTCTTCCAGTCCGACATCACGCTGGATTGCGACGATTCCGCCGATCTTCGCACGCGTCAGGCGCTCCACGGCCTCGACCAGCTCCTCCACGACCTCGCGCTCCTCCAGCCTGTTGAAGAAGCGGATCATGCGGCTCTGCCCGAGGCGCGCGAGTGCCGCGCGCAACTCCGGGTGGAACACGATGATGGCCGCTATCACGCCGTAGTCGAACACCTGCTCGAGGATGTGGCCGATCAGCTCGAGGTTGACCAGCTCGGCCATGAAGTAGGTCATCGCCAGGACGAGCAGACCGACGAGCATCTGGATCGCACGCGTCCGCGCGAGGAAGCGCAGGACGTAGTAGAACGCGGCCGCCACGAGCAGGATCTGGAGCAGATCCAGCGGACCGGGCAGGAAATTCAGCACTGCGCTCATCAGATTCCGGCGGCCTGTCGCGCGGCATGCGCGAAATCGAGTGCGCGACGGACGGGCGCGACGTCGTGGACACGGAACAGGGTGGCACCGGCGAGCAGTGCCATTACGCAGGCTGCGATCGTGCCTTCCAGCCGCGCCTCGATGGGGAGTGGATCGCCGCCCGGACGTCCGCCAGCATCGCCGATGAACCGCTTCCGCGACGGCCCCACGAGCACGGGATAGCCCAGGCCCGCTATCCGGTCCAGCCTGGCCAGCAGCGCCAGCGAGTGCGCGGTGCGTTTCGCGAAACCGAGTCCCGGGTCGACGACGATGGCGTCATCGGGGATCCCGCCAGCGCGCGCGCGGTCCACTGCTTCGGCAAGCTCCGACCGCACCTCGGCCACGGGGTCCTGGCCGTACTCAGCGAGGTCATAGCTCGCCATCCGGTCGATGTCGCCGCGCGAGTGCATGAGGACCACGCCCGCACCCGCGCGCGCGATCTCGCCCGCGAGCGCGGCATCGAGACGGAGGCCGGACACGTCGTTGATGATGGATGCACCCGCGTCCAGTGCGTGGCGTGCGACGGCTGACTTGACGGTATCGACAGAGATCGGCACGTCGGGCCATTCGCGATGAAGCGCCTGCACGACGGGCACGACCCGCGCGGCCTCCTCTGCGGCAGCGACGGGCGAGGCGCCCGGGCGCGTGGACTCGCCGCCGATGTCGAGGACGTCCGCGCCCGCGTCGATCATGGCGGCGGCATGGCGAACGGCGGCCTCCACACCCGCGTGGCGGCCGCCGTCCCAGAAGGAATCCGGTGTGACGTTCAGGATGCCGGCGATCACCGGCCTGTCGAGACGCAGACTGCTCCGCACGGTGCGCCAGGCGAGCGGCACAGCGGCCGGCGCGAGCGGCATCAGCGGTGAGTGTCCGACTCGGAATCCGCGGCCACGACGATGCCTGTGGCCGGGTCACGCTCAGCGTCTTCAGGAGCGGCCAGCGCACCCTTCTCGCGTCGCAGCGAGTCGGCGAATTCCCGCGCCTGCTTCACTACCCTGGCTTCCGGCAGCCGTTCTCCGGACGCGAGCAGGTCGATGTCCTCGCGGTCGAGCGTCTCGCGCTCGAGCAGCGCCTCGGCAATCTCCTCGAGCAGCTGCCGGTTGGCTTCCAGCATCCGCATCGCAGTACCGTAGGCCTCGTCCAGGAGGCGCTTCACTTCCTTGTCCACACGCTCGGCGACGTTCTCCGAGATCGCCCGGCGCTGGCCGATCTCGCGGCCGAGGAAGACCTCGTGCTCGGAGTCGCCGATGGCCATCGGGCCGATCGCGTCGCTCATCCCGAACTGCGTCACCATCCGCCGCGCCAGCGCCGTCGCACGCTCGATATCGTTGCCTGCGCCCGTTGTGATCTTCTCCGGACCGAAGATCATCTCCTCGGCTGCACGCCCGCCGTACAGCATCGCGAGGCTCGCAATGAGGTAATCCTTCGAGTACGAATGGCGGTCTTCCTCCGGCAGCGACGCCGTCACGCCGAGTGCGCGGCCGCGCGGCACGATCGTGATCTTGTGCACGGGGTCGAGTCCCGGAACGCGCAGCGCCACGACCGCATGGCCCGCCTCGTGATACGCGGTGAGCTTCCGCTCCGCATCCGAAAGGACCATGCTGCGCCGCTCCGCACCGAGCATCACCTTGTCCTTCGCGTCCTCGAGGTCCTCCATATAGACCTTGTCGTGTCCGCGGCGTGCCGCGAGCAGCGCACCCTCGTTCACCAGGTTGGCCAGGTCGGCGCCGCTCATTCCAGGCGTCGCCTTCGCGAGCGAGCGCACGTCCACGTCGGTGCCGAGCGGGATGCGCCGCAGGTGCACACGCAGGATGCCCTCCCTGCCCTTCACGTCCGGCGCGTCTACGACGACCTGGCGGTCGAAGCGACCCGGGCGCAGCAGTGCGGGATCGAGCACGTCCGGACGGTTCGTCGCGGCCAGCAGAATGACGCCGTCATTGGACTCGAAGCCGTCCATCTCCACGAGCAGCTGATTGAGTGTCTGCTCCCGCTCATCGTGACCACCGCCAAGACCGGCGCCGCGATGACGGCCGACGGCATCGATCTCGTCGATGAAGATGATGCACGGCGCGTGCTGCTTGCCCTGCTCGAACAGGTCACGCACGCGCGATGCACCGACGCCGACGAACATCTCGACGAAGTCCGAGCCCGACATCGAGAAGAACGGACGTCCCGCCTCGCCCGCCACCGCGCGCGCCAGCAGTGTCTTGCCCGTTCCGGGCGGCCCGACGAGCAGCACACCCTTCGGCAGACGCCCGCCGAGCCGGCTGAACTTCTGCGGGTCCTTCAGGAACTCGATGATCTCCTGCAGCTCGTCCTTCGCCTCGTCCGCGCCCGCGACATCCACGAACGTGACTTTTGGCGTGTCGCCCGTGAGCAGGCGGGAGGCTCGAAGGCATTCCAGTTCGGCAAGTCGAAGGCTCGCCTGCTCAC
>DATABQ010000049.1:0-6173 GCA_036259495.1 Longimicrobiales bacterium
CGCTCCCCAGGCTGCTCCACCCACCGTCCCGCGATCCACTTCTTCTGCTCGAGTTTGTACAACAGCGGATAGAGCGATGCCGCATGCACACGCACGACCCCCCGCGACTGCGACTCGATCAGCTTGCTCAGCTCATAGCCATGTCGCGGCTCGATGTCGAGCAGCGACATCACGAGCAGCGGTATGGCACCCTTCTTCAGCTCACGGACCGGCATGGTGCTCCTCCATATGTGGTGTCGCCACATATATGACTGCAAAGGTGAGGGATGGGGAATGGATGTGGGACGAATGGGGGTGTTGGTGGGACGAGTCAGGATGGATGTGCGGTTATCCTGGCGCCTTTTGGCATCAATTGTCTGGGAGTAGTCCATCGCAAGACACGTTGGCGCGCCTGCAGAAGTACCCATCCTCCCCCTGGTAAGGCATGGCACACGAGATCGTGAACGCCCGCACGGTTCAGGGGTCCGCCGATAGAGCCTGCCGCGACCCCTTCTTCAACGGTCACTTTTCCAGTCCCCAATGTCGAATTCGAATGCCACGACTGACAACTCATCCATGTCGCCCGTCTCCAGTCCGATGAGAAGATCCTCCGTCGCGCCGAGGAAGCGGACGTTGTCCGGCAATCTCACCTCGCCGAGGAACACGCCCTCCGGATCGTAGACATCGAGCAGTGCGCCTTCGCGGCCGATCACGAAATCGAGCCCGACGAGTGCTCGGGGGCGGTCGCGCTGGACCCACAGGCGCCGCTCGTTGTCGATCATCAGCCTGCCGATCGGCGCGGGACGATCGGGTCGCTCCGCGTTCGCCATCGCATCGCGTACGCGCTCCGGCACTCCCTCGACTACCGGCTGCACCTCCTCGTCGGTGAACGGCATTGGCTGGACATCGCGACAGATCACGTGCGAGAGGCTGTCGTTGCGATACACGCTGATGCGGTAGTCAGGTGAATTGCCGGTGAGGGCGAGGATGCTGTCGCCGTGCATGGCGCCGAGCGGGACCGGCCAGCCGGGTGCTGTCATCGGGGCTGCACCCTCGACAATGATGACCGGCGCTTCACTTCGGAGGACCGTGTCGAGAGCGGTGCCGCTCATTCCCCCTCGGATGATGACGTGCATACGGGCGGGGCCGTCGCCACTGAAGCTCGCGCCGGGATGGGCGAGGAGGAGTCCGGAGCCATCGAGTCGAATGGAGCGCGCGCCGCCATCGAGAGCAGCCGTGAATGCGGGGTCGACCGGCACGTCGTCGAGTGTCGCCCCGCTGCTGTCGAACACTACGAGCTTCGATCCAGCGGGGTCGTAGACGACGAGCTGTCCGTCGCGCCGCCAGCCGGTAGCGAACGGCGCTCTCAGCTCGCCGGGGCCTTCACCGGAGCTGCCCCACCGTCCGAGCCACTCGCCATCGAGGCTGATCACCGCCACCTCGCGCAGGCCGAAATCGGTCATCGCGATCCGGTCCGTGACATCGCTGATCGCGACGCTGGTGGGAGTCATCAGCTCGTGGCCGGTGACCGACCCGTCCATGCGCCATGCTGTCTGCAGTTCCGGCGGCGTGCTCCAGCCGGCGGGCTCGTGCGCTACGCGAAGCCGTGCACCTTCCGCCGCGACGCACCACTCCGGCGTAGTCGTTCCGCCGCACGCGGCAAGTGTAAGGATGCCGGCCGCGAACGCTGCGCGCTGCGCGTGCGCACGGACACGGGGCGGGAATGCAGTGGGCGCAGGCGTCGCTCGACAGTCCACGTCAGGCACTGTCGACGTGAGCGGCGTGGAACGCCTCATCGGCCGCGGCGCCCACGGTCAGCGTTTCGATGACCTTCATATCGCCGCTCACCGGACGATGCGGAACACCGAAATGTGCTCCTCGCCGAGATCGTCCCGCATGACCAGTGCGATGCGGCCGCCAGCTATGTCGAGCACCTTCGCGTCCGATGGCAGAGTCACGCGGGCCTGCGCGTGGCCGTCGCGCCCGATCACGAGCCAGTCGCGTGCGACCTGACCGGGCCGCGCATACGAACCGATCCAGATGCTGCCATCGTCGTCAACAACGAGCGTTTCAAAGCCTGGATATGTCGGCCGATGCGGCAGATCGGCGAGTCCCCGCCGCATCTCCTCCGGCATGTCACTCCACCGTGACTCGACCTCGCTACGCCAGAGCTCGACGGCTGCGGGATCGACCGCCGTGCCGGGAGGTCCGCTGATGCGCATGGCAGGCTCGGTCGACGCGTCGTACACGACGACGTCGATGCTGTCGTTGGCGCCGACCGCGAAGCGGCCATTCCGCCCTGCATATGACGCACTGCGACCGAATCCCACCGGTGAACGCATTGCTCCGTCGCCCGACGACATGAAGGCCCATTCCGTGGCTGGCCACATCGCGATCGTGTCCGCACGCGCGCCGTCAGCATCGAACATCATGAGCGGTGTCGTGTCGCGCCGCTCACCACTTCTCGCGAACACGCGCATCTCTCCATACACTGCGGCGACGCGATTGTCGTCGAGCACCGCGAGCGGCTGAAGGTCGACAATGAAGTCCGGCGGTGCAAACGGACGCGTGGTCGCGGCACCGCTATCCGCCGGCACGCGCGTGAGCCGCCCCTGGCGCGGATCGTACGCTGTGAGAGTGCCCGCAGAATCGACGTCGAGGTGGGAGATCCACGTGAACTCGCCCGGACCCTCGCCCTTCCCTCCTCTGCGCGTGATCTCGCGGCCCAGTGAATCGAGCGTGATGATCTCGCCCGTGCCGCTGTTCGCGACCGCAAGCGCATCGTCCGGCAGGAAACGCGCAGCGCTGACCTGGTATAGCTCGACGCGGGTTTCCGGTGCTGATGTGGTGAACACCTCGTGCACGTTCCACTGCCGTACGTCGGCTGGCGCAAGCGATTCGACACGCACGTGGATCACGCCATCTACATCGGTCGTGGCAACGGAAGGCACATCCGCCGGGTCGCCGCCACTACAGGCGGACAACGCGATGATGAGCACGGCGGCTGTCGATCTCGTGATCATGTTCCCCGTTTGCTGAGTGAGTCACGGATGGAGTACGACAAGAGCAGCCAGTGGACTGTCTCGGTGACAGTCCACTAGTCCAGTCCGGCGCGGCGGAGCAGCTCCTGAAACCGCGGATCGCTGCGCAAGCGCTCGAGCTGCGGATCGACGGCCAGGAAGGCAATGGAGTGTGAGCGGTGATCGTACGCGCGCTCGAGCGATCGCAGCGCGACGCGCCTGTCGCCGAGTGCATCGTGAACCTTCGCCATCTCGTACGGCGGCAGGTAGTCCGTGCCTTCGCGAGCCTCGAGCTGCCGCAGGAGCGCGAGCGCATCAGCACGGCGGCCGGAAAACGCGAGTGCGCGGGCATGCAGCGCGCTGTGCAACGTGCTTCCGCCGGAGAGCCGAACCGCCTGCTCGAAATCGCGGAGCGCGAGATCCATCTCACCGAGCTGCTCGTGCGCCATCGCACGCCACAGCCAGGCGAGTGCGAAGTCCGGATCCAGCTCCAGTGCACGAGTGCACTGCTCGATCGCGCGCTCGTAATCGCGCGCGTAGTACAGCACCCACCCGAGCGCAGCGTTGGCGATGACGATGACGGACAGTGGATCGAGCTGCATTGCTTTCTCCATATGACCGACCGCTTCGTCGAAGCGGCCCATCGCAGTCAGGAAGTTCGCGTACCACTGATGCGCCGTCGAATAGTCCGGCTCGAGCTCGATCGCGCGCCGGAACTCGTCTTCCGCGCGGACCCAGTCCCAGTCATGGTACAGCGCGACGTAGCCCATCGTCGCGTGTGGCTCCCCGAGCGACGGATCCAGCTCCAGTGCACGGCGCGCGGCCGCAGCGGCAGCGGGGAACGCTTCGCGCGGGGGCATGAAGTCGTAGAAGCCGAGCACAGCGTACACGTCGGCGAGACCTGCGTGTGCGCGGGCATACTGCGGCGCACGCGCTGTCGCCTGACTGAAGTAATCGGCCGCGGCGAACAGGCTCTGTTCCGTACGGCGATGCCAGTGGTAGCGCGCTTTGAGATACAGGTTGAATGCGACGGGATCGGGCGCCGCAGCGCCGGACTCGTTCGGCCGCGCCGCATCGCCTTCGGTGCCCCGGCCGTCGAGCCGACTCGCGATCTGACGCGAGATGTCCTCCTCAGTCGGGAACATATCGCTGTCTGCAACCACGCGCCGCCCGCTCATGACGAATGCCCCCACGCCCGCGGCAACGAGGATTGTTGCCACGACTGCCGCTGCGCGCCCGCCCCGGCGATAGGGAAATCTCGGACGTGGCGTTGCGGCATGAGCCGCCGGGGTGGGTGACGCGGCGACCGGCGGGAGCCCGCGCTCCGCTTCTCGCGACTGCGTGGCCGGTGGCGAATCGACTGACGGGTGCGAAGGTGGTTGCTGGAACGCCGCCGGCCCGCGTCCCGGTCGCGCGCGCAGCATGGCCGCGAACTCCACCAGCTCCGTGTCCGGCGCCAGGCCCATTTCCTGTTCGAGCAGCAACGTGTGTGTGCGAGCGTGCTGAAGCGCGGCCGCGCGATCGCCGGTGTCATCGAGCACGCGCATGAGCCGCAGTGCGATGCGTGAGCTGAACGGATCGTGGCGTGCCAGCTCACGCCACCAGTGGATCGCGTTCGGCAGCGCGTCATCGCGTTCCGCTGCTGCAGCGAGCTCCTCGAGCGCCCGCGCGCGCTCACGCGTGAGCCGCTCGCGCTGCGCATCGACCCAGCGCTCGAGGTCGTCGGCATCCGTCACGAAGAAGCCGTCCAGAAACGGCGCTACGTGCAGCTCGACGGCATGTTCCCAGTCGCGCCGCTCGATCGCATTCGCGAACTCCCAGGCATCGCACGGGAGTCGCTCAGGATTCAGCCGCAGCTCATCACCCGCAGCGATCAGCGCCTCGCCGCCCACTGCCCGATTGATTCGGTAGACGGAATCGGAGAGCAGATGACGCGCGCGCTCAGCGTCGTAATCAGGCCACAGGTAGCCGATCAGCTTGTCCCGCGTCAGTCCGCGCTGACGCGCGACAGAGAGCAGCGCCAGCAGACCCAGACGCCGCCGCTGCACGGCCCTCCCTGTCAGGGGACCGTCGGGCCCGTCGATTGACGCACTGCCGAACAGCTTGAGGCGAAACAAGTTGAGTCCGGGCGAGAGAGAGGCGAGATCAGGACGACAGTTGGTCGATGCCGATCTTGTAATGTGCACCTCCATATCGAACGGCGGCAAGGCAGTCGCCGGGGTTCTCACACAGGAGGTCGTATGACCGTACGCAGAAAGATGTACCACATGGCCACTCCCGCTCTGATCGCCATCGTCGGCTTTGCCGCATGCGACGGTCGCGAGTCCTCGCCCCTGGCGACGCCGGTCGAGGCGGGGTCCGCCCATGCATCGCACGATGTGGTGAATACTCCGGAGGTCAGGCGGTGGCTGGCCGGCCTGCGCCAGGCGACGGTGGCATACAAGGATTATGACGCGGCCGCGCCTGCCGGCTGGGACGAGCCGATCCTGCCGTGCATGGAGCTGGAGGGCGAGGGTGGCATGGGTCAGCATTATATCGACGGTGAAGCGATGGCGGAGCTGACGCCGCAGGAGTTCGCCCCGGAGCTGCTGGTGTACGAGCCGCAGAAGAACGGGCGTAACCGGCTGGTCGCGGTGGAGTACGCGGTGCCAATGGCGCTGTGGGGCGCGGAACCGCCGGTCCTGCACGGTGTCGAGTTTCACCGGAACGAGGCGCTCGGCCTGTGGGTGCTGCACGCGTGGATCTGGAAGAACAATCCGGAGGGCATGTTCGCGGACTGGAACCCGACCGTGAACTGCGATTACGCGCCGGCGGAGGATTGATCAAATGCCCAGGTACGTGATCGAGCGAGAGCTGCCGGGGGCCGGACAGCTGACGGCGGAGCAACTCACCGGCATCGCGCAGAAGTCGTGCGCCGTGCTGAACGAGCTCGGCCCGCAGATCCAGTGGGTGCACAGCTATGTGACGGATGACAAGATCTACTGCATCTACAACGCGCCGGATGAGCAGACGGTGCTGGCGCATGCGCGCATGGGCGGTTTCCCCGCCGACGTGGTCGCGCGCGTGCACCGGATCATCGATCCGGTGACTGCGGAGCCGCCGGCGCTCACCGCGTGACGGCCAGCAGGTCCGACGGGACCGGTCAGGGGGGCGGCGCATTGAGCCACGGCTCAT
>DATABQ010000050.1:0-2891 GCA_036259495.1 Longimicrobiales bacterium
ACTGGTTCTGCGTCAGCCGGACCCAGTCCTGGTCGTCGACGTGCGCGTGCTCGACATCGTCCGGAACTTCGATCGCCCCGGCGCGGCAGGCGGAAGCGAGCGCCTCACCCGCATCCATTGCGGCCTGGAACAGGGCGGTCATGCGCGACCGTATCCATGGTCTTGCCCGGCTGCCCGGCTCGCCAAAAGTCGCTTCCTCGCGCGCCGTACCTTCGTGCGCGTCGGCGACGTCCACCGACAGCGCCCCCGCCGCGAGCAGCGCATCGGTCAGCGCTTCGACCCGATCGCCGGGCAGGGTGAACGTGAGCGACTGGAATGGCATGAGCGATGGCCGCCGCGTTGCCGACTCGGCTCAATCCTCGCGCGCGTAGGCCGCGAGCTTGTCTTCGAGATAGTGGATGCTGGTGCCCCCGGCCTGGAAGGCCGCATCCCGCATCAGCTCCTGGTGCAGCGGCAGGTTGGTCTTGATGCCCTCGATCACGGTTTCCGACAACGCCACCTGCATGCGCGCGATCGCCTGGCTGCGGGTTTCGCCGTAGACGATGATCTTGCCGATCAGCGAGTCGTAGTTGGGCGGGATGTAGTAGTTGACGTAGGCGTGCGAATCGACCCGGACCCCCGGCCCGCCCGGCATGTGAAAGGTGGATATCCGCCCCGGCGAGGGCGTGAACCGGAACGGATCCTCCGCGTTCAGCCGACACTCGATGGCATGGCCGCGCACCGCCACGTCACGCTGCTTCAGGGTGAGCTTCTCGCCGGCGGCTATACGCAACTGCCACTGCACGAGATCGAGCCCCGTCACCATCTCGGTCACCGGATGCTCCACCTGGATGCGAGTGTTCATCTCGATGAAGTAGAACTCGCCGTTCTCGAACAGGAACTCGATGGTGCCGGCGTTCCGATATCCGACGGCGCGCGCGGCCGCGACTGCCGTCTCGCCCATACGCGCACGCAGGTCCGGTGTCAGCGCCGGCGACGGCGCCTCCTCGATCATCTTCTGGTGACGTCGCTGCACGGAGCAGTCGCGCTCGCCGAAGTGCAGAACGTTGCCGTGCGCATCCGCCATCACCTGGATCTCGATGTGCCGCGGCCGCTCGAGATATTTCTCGAGATAGATGCTGCCATCACCGAACGCTGCCTCCGCTTCGCTGCGTGCAGCAGCGAACGAGCGGTCGATCTCCGCCTCCGCATGAACGACACGCATCCCCTTGCCGCCGCCGCCCGCCGCGGCCTTGAGCAGCACGGGATAGCCGAACTCCGCCGCCACGGCCTTCGCGGCACTGGCGTCGTTCAGCGGCTCGGCGATGCCGGGCACCACCGGTACGCCCGCAGCCATCATGCGGCGGCGCGCTTCCGTCTTGTCACCCATCGCGGATATGGCCGACGCGGGCGGCCCGACGAACAGGAGCCCCGCATCCACCACAGCCTGGGCGAAGAACGCGCGCTCGGCGAGGAATCCGTAGCCGGGGTGAACGGCGTCGCAGCCGGCACTCTTTGCCACCTCGATCAGCTTCTCCGAGCGTAGATAGCTCTGCGCCGATGGCGGGGCGCCGATGAGGTACGCCTCGTCGGCCTCGAGCACGTGCGGTGCGAGACGGTCGGCCTCGGAATAGACCGCCACGGCACGGAGCCCCAGCTCGTGGCAGGCCCGGATGATCCGCAGCGCAATCTCACCGCGGTTCGCCACCAGCACCGTCCGGAGCGGCCTCACAGCGGGATGTTTCCGTGTTTGCGTGGTGGATTCGAATCGCGCTTGTTGCGCAGCATATCCAGCGCGCTGATCAGACGCGGACGTGTCTCACGCGGATCGATCACATCATCGATGTAGCCGCGCGATGCGGCGATGTAGGGGTGCGCGAACTGGTCGCGATATTCCGCTTCACGCTCCGCGGTCAGTGCCGCAGGGTCGTCAGCGCTCGCGATCTCCCGGCGGAACAGCACTTCGACGGCGCCCTTGGGCCCCATGACCGCAATCTCTGCCGTCGGCCACGCCAGGTTGATGTCGCCGCGGATGTGCTTCGAGTTCATCACGTCGTACGCACCGCCGTAAGCCTTGCGCGTGATCACGGTGAGACGGGGGACGGTTGCCTCGCAGAACGCGTACAGCAGCTTGGCGCCGTGGCGAATGATCCCGCCGTGCTCCTGTGCGACGCCGGGCAGGAACCCAGGCACATCCTCGAACACCACGAGCGGGACGTTGAACGAGTCGCAGAAGCGTACGAAGCGCGCACCCTTCACCGAGCTGTTGATGTCCAGGACACCCGCCAGCACCGCGGGCTGGTTCGCCACGATGCCGACGGAATGGCCGCCCAGGCGTGCGAACCCGGTGACGATGTTGCCCGCGTAATCCCGGTGCACCTCGTAGAACGTGCCATGATCGACCACACGCCGTATGACATCATGGATGTCGTACGGCTTCGACGGCTCGTCAGGTACTATGTGCAGCAGGTCCTCGTCCGCGCGATCGTGCGGATCGTCGCTGTCGACGCGCGGCGGGTCCTCGCGATTGTTCTGCGGCAGGTACTGCATGAGCGTGCGGATCGACTCGAGACACTCCATCTCGCTGTCACACGCGAAGTGAGCGACGCCCGACGTAGACGCGTGCACGTCCGCGCCACCGAGTCCTTCCATGTCGATGGTTTCGTGCGTAACGGTCTTCACCACGTTCGGCCCCGTCACGAACATGTAGCTGGTGCCGCGTACCATGTAGACGAAATCGGTGATGGCCGGTGAGTACACCGCGCCGCCCGCGCACGGCCCCAGGATCGCGCTGATCTGCGGCACTACTCCGCTCGCGAGCGTGTTGCGAAGGAATATGTCGGCGTAGCCCCCGAGACTGACGACGCCTTCCTGAATACGCGCGCCGCCGGAATCGTTCAGGCCGATCACTG
>DATABQ010000051.1:0-6266 GCA_036259495.1 Longimicrobiales bacterium
CTTCAATCGACTCGAACATCGCACGCCCGTGCTCCACCGGCACGAGCGGGTCCAGCTCGCCCCAGATCAGGAGCGTCGGACAGGCTATGCGAGGCAGCAGGTCCGTGACGTCGTCGCTCAGCAGATGACGCGTGGCCAGCAGCAGTGCGCGAGGACCCGCCCTGAGCGCATCGACCGCGATCGTCGGCACGAACATCGGTGAGCCCCAGCTCCGCGGCGGCAGGGCACGCGCCACGAACCTGCCCGCATCGCGCAGCGTCCAGTCCCGCGGCAGCCCCGATGCACTCACCAGCACCAGCCGCTCCGGCATGCCGTGCTCGGCCGCGATGTTGATTGCGATCTGACCTCCCATCGAATGGCCGACCAGCGCCGTTTCCTTCAGGTCCATCTCGCTCAGCCATTCCGCCATCACGTTCGCGAGCTCCGGTACGTCGGGCTGCCGACCCGGACGCCTGCTGCCCCCGAACCCGACAAGCTCCGGTATGTGTACGGAATAGCGCCGCGACAGCGCCGGCGTCGTGAAGCGCCACCACCTGCACGAGCCGGACAGCCCGTGCAGCAGGACTACCGCCGGGCCCGAGCCCATGTGCTCCGACTGGATCCGGAACTCGCCGATCCGGGTCTGCCGCATTTCCGGCCGTGTCAAGCTGCCTCCCTTTGCCGTCCAGGTACGCAGATCCGCGGCCATTGGGGTTGAAAGGGTTGGCCCGCGCCCCTGTGATAGCTATATTTACTGGCTGTACTGCTTATCTGCGGCCGAGGCCGCTCGAACCCTATAGAAAGGTGTAACAGAAGTATGGAAGGAGGTCGCCCGTTGGCGCGCAAGAAGCGTGAGAACAGAAAGAGTCGTACCGCCGCCCCCCGTACGAACGCAGCCCCACCGACAGTACTCGACCGTGCGCGCGATGAGTTGTTCAGCGCGATCCGCCAGTGCGGTGTGCTTGGCGCGGAGCGCGACGAGCAGCTTGAGTGGATGGAAGAGACGCTTGGATTCATGAGAGAGCGGCACCCCGAGCTGGGTGCGCCGGAGCTGGCGCAGCTCCGAGAGGCGGGACTGCGGTTCTGCCAGCCGGTCATCCCGCACGGGCGGGAACACACGGCCCTCGCACACGAGGACGCGAACGCGGCGTAAGCCGCTGCGTGCGGCTGCCCGTCCGGGTGGTCGCACGCGACTCTGAAGCCCTGCCATGGACCCCGCCAGTACACCTTTGAAACTTGTCGCCGTGCTGGCGCTGATCGGTATCAACGCGTTCTTCGTTGCCGCCGAGTTTGCGCTGATCTCCGCGCGTCGCTCCCGGGTGGAGCCGCTCGCGCGTTCCGGGCATCGTGGTGCGCAGCGTGTACTTGCCGCGATGGAGGCGCCGGAACCGGTCGTCGCCGCATCACAGCTGGGCATCGTGCTCGCGACGATCGCGATCGGCTGGATCGCGCAGAGCGGAGTGTACGGCATCATCCATCCGCAGCTGGCGCCGCTGGCGGCAGGGGCCGGCGGCGATGCCGCTGCGTTGAGCCGCGTGCTCGCTACGGTGGCGGCGGTCGCGCTCGTGGTCTTCGTGCACGTAGTGCTGGGGGAGCAGGTGCCGAAGCTGCTCGCGACGCAGGATCCCGAGCGTATCGCATTCCGGACGACGGGCCCGGCGCAGGTCTTCACGATACTGCTATCTCCCGTGACGCGGCTGGCATCGTTCGTATCGGCTGCGGTAGTCCGGCTGTTCGGCGGGCGGCCGAGTGCGCTGCCATCGATGGCGGACACGCACGAGGAGATCCGGCATCTGGTCGAGCAGAGCCATCAGGAAGGCAATGCGGAGTCTGACCAGGAGCAGATGCTGCTGGGCGTCATCCAGTTCCGGGACACGCTCGCGCGCGAAGTGATGACGCCGCGCCGCGACATCATCGCCCTGCCGGTCACGGCGACACGCGCGGAGACGCTCGCGCTGGCGATGGAGGAGGGGCACTCGCGCATTCCGATCTATGCCGAGTCAATGGACGACATCATCGGTGTGCTGCTGGTGAAGGACCTGCTCACGCAGCTCACGCGCGATGAGTCGGAAGCGGAGTTCGATCTGTCGAAGCTCATGCGAGAGCCCTACTTCGTGCCCGATACGAAGCGGATCGGCGAGTTGCTGCCGGAGCTCCGCACGAAGAGCGTGCACATGGCCATCGTTCTGGACGAGTTCGGCGGCACGGACGGGCTGGTGACGCTGGAGGACATGCTCGAGGAAATCGTCGGCGACATTTACGACGAGCACGACATCCCCGAAGAGGAAACGGACTTCGAGGTGACGCCTTCCGGCGATGTGCTGATCGATGGCAGCGCGAGCATCTTCGACGTGAACGAGCATTTCGGGCTGTCACTGCCGGAACAGGACTACGATACGATCGGCGGCTTCATCTTCGGCGAGCTCGGCCGTGTACCCGTAGCGGGGGATGTGGTGGCGATCGATGGCGCGCGCGAGTTGTACGTGCAGGAGGTCGAGGAGCGGCGGGTCACGCGCGTGCGGCTCATGCCTCTCGCACCGGTGCCGCAGGAGGAGGGCGATACCGGCGGAGGTGCCCCCTCTTGAACCGCACGATCCTCCTGGTCGACGACGACGCCGAAGTGCTGCGCATGCTGGGCAGGTTCTTCGAGAACAAGGGCTGGGTGGTTCAGCGCGCCGCCGAAGTGAACGGAGCGATGGACCTCTACGAGCGCGACCGCCCCGACCTCGTGCTCCTCGATGTGGGGCTTCCGGGCGTCAGCGGACTGCGCTTCCTCGAAGTGCTCCGTACACGCGACGCGGACGCGGCCGTGATCGTGCTCACCGGCCAGGCGGACATCGAGACGGCCGTCGAGGCCATGCGTCTGGGCGCGGAGAACTTCCTCACGAAGCCGGTCGAGCTCGGCCATCTCGAGATCGCGTCGGAACGCGCCTTCGAGAAGGCGGAGTTGCGACGACGGAACCGCTTCTTCGCCGAGCGACAGAGCGACGCCGGCTCCACGGACGCGCTGGGCCGTACACCGTTCATGCGCGAGATCGCCCGCCAGATCGAGCTCCTCGCCGACAGCGACACGACCGTCCTGCTCTCCGGCGAGACCGGCACAGGCAAGGGGTTCGTCGCGCAGCTCCTGCACTCGCTGTCCGGCCGGTCGAGCAGCCCGTTCATCGAGATCAACAGCGCGGGACTCTCTCCCACGTTCCTCGATTCGGAGATGTTCGGCCACGAGAAGGGCGCGTTCACGGATGCGAAGGAGCAGAAGCGCGGACTGCTCGAGCTCGCGCACGGCGGCACGTTCTTCCTCGATGAGGTCGGCGACCTTTCCCTCGACCTCCAGCCCAAGCTGCTCAAGGTCCTGGAGCGCCAGCGCTTTCGCCGCGTCGGCGGCGTCCGCGAGATCGAGGTGGACGTCCGCCTCGTCGCGGCCACCAACATCGATCTCGAGCGGGCCGTCAGGGCGGGACGCTTCCGCGAGGACCTCTACTACAGGCTGAACGTCCTGCCACTCCGCCTGCCGCCGCTGCGCGAGCGCGGCCGTGAAGAGATCGCCGACCTCGCCATCCGTACCCTGCTGAACCTCCGACGCCGCCTCGGCCGCGGGCCCTCCCGCCTGTCCGCCGATGCGCTCGAGACGCTCGTCCAGTACTCCTGGCCGGGCAACATCCGTGAAATGCGCAACGTCCTGGAACGCGTGCTGCTCCTGTCGGCCGGTGTCGAGGAGATCCAGCCGGGTCACCTGCCGGCCGAGATCGTGGGCAACGGGCTCGGCCTCGGCGGTGGTCCGGAAGACACACTGTCCCTTCAGGAGGTCGAGCGACGCCACATCGCACGGGTCCTCGCCCACCACGGCGGCAATCGCTCGAGAACGGCGCGAACACTGGGGATCTCGCGCGCCACGCTGTACGAAAAGCTCTCTCGCTACGAACTCAACCAGATCGGTCGCTAGTCGCGACGCAGTGTCGAGCGGCGCGCAGGCTCGCTCGAATGCCGCGGAACTTCGGACACAGTCCACTGGTGCCGTGATTCAGAAATCGCGCTGCAATCGGTGCCGACCGCATCCCGGCGGGCATCGTTGCTCGCCGTCGCCGCAGCGCTGCCAGGCCTCCTCCGCGCACCCCGCCGAACTCCAACAGATTGTCGGACCTCGACTTGCCGCATCGCATACACGATTCTGTGGCGCCGGGACGGGTCCGAGACTATCTTCGTGCCTGCGAAACGCCGGACGTTTCGACGCCCAGGAGCCATCCATGACCTCCCGCCGAGACTTCGTAAAGCGAGCTGCCGGCGCCGGAATCGGCGCTGCGGCCGTCGGCGCGTTCCCGTTCGAGCCGGGCCTCCACGCGGAGGTCGCGGCCGCCCGCACGCTCGCGGGTGCGCCGGCGGTGCATCGCGCGCGTGTCACACCGATTGCGGTGGCGAGCGGCAACGGGCAGGAGGCGGTGAGCCGCGCGATCGAGATCCTGCGCGCCGGTGGCGACACGCTCGAAGCGGTGGTCCGGGGTGTGAACATCGTCGAGGAGGACCCGTCGGACATGACCGTCGGATACGGCGGTCTGCCGAATGAAGACGGCGTGGTCCAGCTGGATGCGTCGGTGATGCACGGTCCGACGCGCGGTGCGGGGGCGGTAGCTGCACTCGAAGGGATTCGCACGCCTTCTCTCGTGGCGGCTGCCGTCATGCGGTACACGGACCACGTGATGCTGGTGGGCGATGGAGCGCGCCGGTTTGCGCGGGCCCTGGGCTTCCAGGCGGATGAAGACCTGCTGACGGAGGCGTCGCGCGCGCGGTGGCTGGAGCTGCGGGCGCAGCTCTCGGAAGATGACGACTGGCTCTCCCCGGCCCAGTCCGGCGAGCCGGTGGATGTCTTCACGCGTGAGCCCGGCCGGCCGGGGCGCGACACGGGCGGATCGCCGCGCGCGCCGTCAAACTCGTGGGACGGCGTCCGGCCGATGGGCACGATCCACTGCAGTGCCGTGGACCCGATGGGCGACATGTCCGGCGTTACCACGACGAGCGGGCTCTTCTACAAGCTCCCGGGTCGCGTCGGTGACTCACCGATCATCGGAGCGGGTCTGTATACGGACAACGATGTCGGGTCCGCCGGTGCGACCGGTCGCGGCGAGGCCGTCATCAAGACGTGCGGATCGCATTCGGTGGTCGAAGCGATGCGAGCCGGGTCGAGTCCGAAGGACGCGTGCCTCGAGGCCTGCCGGCGCATCGTACGATGGACGGTCGAGCGACGCCTGCTCGACGAGGATGGACGACCGAATTTCAACGTCGTCTTCTACGCCGTAAACAAGCGCGGTGAGCACGGCTCCGCAGCCATCTGGAGCGGTGGACGGTACGCAGTGAGCGTCGATGGCGAGACGTCGCTGCAGGACGTCGCCTACGTGTTCCAGCGCGACTGACAGCGACAAACCAGCCGGGCAGTCTGCCCATGCCGGCATTCCGGGAGGTGAGCATGGCCTCACAGGCCAGGTCGAACGCTTCACAGGCCGAGCAGTTGGAAGACGTAGCAACGGGCGCGCGTGTCGCGAACGCCCGCCCGCCCGCAGCGCGGACAGGCGGCTCCCGGCGGGGAGGCGCAAAGAAGACCGCGGCAAAGCGTGCGGGAGCGAAGAAGGCCGCCGGCAGGAAGGCGGCAGGGAAGAAGACGGCAAAGAAGCCGGCCGGCGGAAGCGCCGGTAGGAAAGCGGGCGCGAAGAAGAGCGCGGGCGGACGGCGATCTGCCGGTCGCGGCGCGGCAGGGAAGGCGGCGCGATCGGCCAGCGCAGCGCGCGGCGCGAGCAAGACCACCAGGAAGTCGGCGGGGAAGAAGAGTGTGAAGAAAGCGACAACGAAGGCGTCCGCGAAGCGGTCGGCAGGAAAATCGGCTCGCAAGACGACTGCAAAGAAGTCCACGGCGAAGAAGTCCGCCTCCAGGAAATCCGCCGCGAAGAAGTCCGACGCGAAGACGACGCGCGCCAAGACCGCCCGCAAGCCGGCGAAGAAGGCTGCCGCAAAGAAAACCACGCGCGGCTCGGCCGGAAAGGCAACCAGGACGGCTAAACGCACAACCGCTAAAAAATCCACTGCCCGCAAGGCACCGGCAAAGAAGGCCGCCGCGAAGAAGACGGCGCGCCGTCCGGCGAAAAAGGCGGCAGCGAAGCGTACTGGCAGCAGGACGGCCGGCAAGGCTGCGCGCAAGGCGCCGGCGCGCTCACCGCGCAAGTCGCCCGGGAAGACGGCGGCCAAGTCGGCACCGAAGCGAGCCGGCAGGACGCCTGCGAAGAAGAGCGCCGCGAAAAAGG
>DATABQ010000052.1:0-5082 GCA_036259495.1 Longimicrobiales bacterium
GGTGAAATGAATTCGTTGTTCTCTCCGTGCCTCTCCTTACCTCTCACACCGTCCGGTAGAGCACCTTCTCACACGCCTCGATCACCCGCTCCGCCGACGGCTTCGCCATCTTCTCCAGCTGCTTCGCGTACGGCATCGGGATGTCCGCCTGCGTCACGCGGGCGACCGGAGCGTCGAGGTAGTCGAACGCCTCGTCCTGAATGATGTCCACGATCTGCGCGCCGATGCCGACGTAGGGCCAGCCTTCCTCGACGTATACGACACGGTTGGTCTTGTGGACGCTTCGCAGTATCGCTTCCACATCGAGCGGACGCAGCGACCGCAGATCCACGATCTCCGCGCTGATCCCGTCCTTCTCCATCTTCTGCGCCGCCTGCATGCAGACATGCACCATCTTGCCATGCGTGATGATGCTGACATCGCTGCCCTCGCGCTTCACGTCGGCGACGCCTAGCGGGATCACGAAATCGTCGTCATCCGGCACTTCGCCCTTCATCGCGTAGAGCAGCTCGCCTTCCATGAACACGACGGGATCATTGTCGCGAATCGCCGCCTTGAGCAGCCCCTTCGCATCCGCCGGTGTCGCGGGCGTGCACACCTTGAGACCGGGGAAATGCGAGTATGTCGATTCCAGTGCCTGCGAATGCTGCGCCGAGAGCTGCAACGCCGCGCCGCTCGGGCCGCGGAACACGATCGGGCAATTGAACTGGCCTTCACTCATGTAGTGGAGCTTCGCCGCGCTGTTGAACACCTGGTCCCAGGCGAGCATGGCGAAGTTGTGCGTCATGAACTCGATGACCGGCCGCAAGCCCACCATCGCCGCGCCGACGCCAACACCCGCGAATCCGAGCTCGGTGATCGGCGTATCCACGACGCGCAGCTCACCGAACCGGTCGAGCAGCCCCTTCGAGACCTTGTATGCGCCATTGTACAGGCCGACTTCCTCGCCCATCAGGAAGACGTCCTCGTCACGCTCCATCTCTTCCGCCAGCGCCTGATTCAGCGCCTCACGGTATGTTATCGTTGCCATTTCATGCCTTTATTGCGCCCTCGAATGTTGCGCACGACTGTCAGCATTGGTCACTCCATTTCACGCAGAGCCGCAGGTGCACAGCCGCAGATGTCCGTCGCGTTGCGCTGCTCTCACCTCAATGCCGACTTCCTTTTTCTGTTGTTGACAACAACAGATGAACCCGGCCATGCCGCGAACCCGGCTCACCGACGCGAGCCGACGCAGTTTGCGAACATCTGCGCCTCTGCCCCTCTGCGGCTCTGCGTGAGAACGAACGGCCCACAACGCTCACACCCTTCCCCTCAGCTCTGCCTGCGTCCGTCGAAGTACAGCCGTCCGGCGACATCCTCGGATGCATAGACATTCGAGTACAGCGCCTCCTCCGTCGGCTCGGGCGAGTTGTCGGCGAACTCGCCTGCATCGTCCACCTCTTCATGCACGCGCTTGTCGATCGCCTGCAGCTCGTCCTCCGTGAGCAGCGATGCTTCCTTCAGCTGATCGATAAAGCGACGGATCGGATCGAGCTCCTTGTGCTCCTCGACTTCCTCCTTCGTGCGATACACGCCGTGCACCGGGTCGGACATGGAGTGCCCCATGAAGCGGTAGCAGCGGGCTTCGATCAGCGTCGGCGTCTTCTCCGTCCGCGCACGATCGACCGCCTCCTTCACCACCTTCCGCATGTTCAGCACGTCCATGCCGTCCGCCACCGCCGCAGGCATGTCATACGCGCTCGCCTTCTGGCTGATGTCGTACAGTGATGACGCCCGCTCCCAGGCCGTGCCCATGCCGAAACGATTGTTCTCGACGATGAAGATCACCGGCAGCTTCCACAGCGCTGCCATGTTCAGTGACTCGTGGAACGCGCCCTGGTTCACTGCGGCTTCGCCCATGAAGCACAACGCCACACGATCCTCGCCGCGATACTTGATCGCCCAGCCGTAACCGGTCGCGAGCGGGACCTGACCGCCGACGATGCCCCACCCGCCCATGAAGTTGTGCTCGGCACTGTACAGATGCATCGAGCCGCCCTTGCCGCCCGAGCAGCCGTCCGCGCGGCCGTACAGCTCCGCCATGACGTTGCGCGGGGGAATACCCTTCACCAGCGCCTGCACGTGCTCGCGGTACGCGCTGATCACGTAATCGTCCGGCCGCAGTGGTTCGAACGCTCCGACCGTCACTGCCTCCTGGCCGATGTAGAGATGGCAGAAGCCGCCGATCTTGCCGATGGCGTACGCCTCCGCCGTCTTCTCCTCGAACCGCCTGCCGAGCAGCATCTGGTAGAGCATCTCCTGGAGACGCTCACGCCCGAGGCCGTCCAGCTTGCCGTTCGATTCTTTCGCCGGTGCATTGCCGCCGGACGGCTCAGGCTGCTCTTTCGACGCCTGCTCGTCGGACGACTGCCCGCCGTCGGCTTTCCCGCTGCGGCCCGGCTGCCCGTTCCTGGACGGCTGCTCGTCCCTGTCGCTTCCCGCAGCCGACTTCGTCTTCGCCATCACGTCTCCTTGTCCGTCAAGCCTTCCAGCCGAATGTACGTATTCCCGCTCACGACTCCGATCCGCCATGAACGGGAATGTTGCACTGCCGGCACCGCGGCTTCAGCTCGCGGCGCGCTTCAGTCCTTCTATCTGCACCAGTGCGGGCGCACCCGGCGCAACCACCTCCGCCGGCGCGGGTATGTCCGCTTCCAGAATGTTCGTGATCTCGCCCACGCCGCCGGCCGTGACCGTCCGCGCCTGCTTCTCCGCGTGATAGCTCGAGCGCACCAGCGGCCCCGACTCCACGTGGCGGAAGCCGATCTCCTCCTCACCGATCCGCTTCCACTCCGCGAACTCCGCCGGCGTCACCCATCGCGCCACCGGCGCATGATGGATCGTCGGGCGCAGGTACTGACCCAGAGTGATGATGTCGACCGACGCCTTCCGCAGATCCTCCAGCGCCTGCCGGATCTCATCACCCGTCTCACCCATCCCCAGGATCACGCCGGACTTGGTCAGCATCGTCGGATCCATCACCTTCGCCGCACCCAGATACGAGATGCTCCGCCAGTACCGGCCGCCCGGCCGCGCCCAGGGATGCAGCCGCTCCACCGTCTCCAGATTGTGGTTCAGAATGTCCGGCCGCGCGTCCACCACCATCCGCAGCGCCGCCTCATCTCCCTTGAAGTCCGGGATCAACACTTCGATCGTCATCCGCGGACGCTTCTCCCGGCACAGCCGGATCGTCTCCGCGAAGATCGCCGCCCCACCATCCGCCAGCTCATCGCGGTTCACACTCGTGATCACCACGTGCTCCAGCTCAAGCGTCTCCACCGACTCCGCGACACGCCTCGGCTCGTCCCAGTCCAGCTCCGTCGGCATCCCGTGCGCGATCGCGCAGTACTTGCACGCGCGCGTACATACATCGCCCAGGATCAGGAACGTCGCCGTCCCCGCTTCCCAGCATTCTCCGATATTCGGACAGCCCGCCTCTTCACACACCGAGTGCAGACGCTGCCCCCGCATCAGCTTCTTCAGCCGCAGATAGTTCGCCCCGCCCGGCGAACGCACCTTCAGCCATTCCGGCTTGCGCGTCCCCAGCGGCAGCGCCTCGCCGTCCAGGATCGGCAGCTTTGCCGTCCCTTTCGACTTCACCACCCCAGTGTCCTTGCCCCCCGGCGCGTAGCCGCGCCTCTCCTGCGTGCTCATGCCCTCTCCCGCATGCCCGTTTGCCCGCACATTCCGCCCAACCTAGCACCGCCGCGCCACCCCGGCAACGAGCCCCGTACGGGAGCGTATGGGCCCAGCCACCGGTTCATCACCCCGACACCACCCACGCCAGCGCCGACCCCAGCGTCGGGTACTGGAACTCGTACCCGCTCTCCAGCAGCTTCCTCGGCACCACCCGCGAGCTGCGCAGCAGCAGCTCCTGCGACATCTCCCCCGGCGCGAGCTTCACGGCGAACGCAGGCAGTCTGATGATAGACGGGCGTCCGACCGCCGCCGCCACCGCGTCCGTGAACTGCGCATTAGTGACGTGCTCCGGAGCCACGAAATTGACCGGCCCGCTCAATTCAGGTCTTTCGAGGACGTGAATCATTGCAGTCGGGATGTCGGCGAGCGCGATCCACGGCCAGTACTGCCTGCCGCTGCCGAACGTGGTGCCGAGTCCGAGGCGGTAGAGCGGCAGCAGCACACCCAGCATGCCGCCGCTGGCGCTGAGCACATTGCCGAAGCGGGGGTGCACGACGCGGATCCCCGCGTCCGACGCCGGCCGGCTGGCCTGCTCGAAATCGCCGATCACGTCAGCAAGGAACGTGTTGCCGCGCGAGCTGTTCTCGTCGAGCAGCTCGGAAGGAGGACGGTCGCCGTAGAAGTCGAAGGACGATGCGGCAATGAGGGTACGCGGGGGAGAGGCGAGGCTCGCGAGCGTGGTGGCCAGCAGTGTTGTGCCCTCGACGCGGCTGTCGCGGATCCGCCGTTTCTTCCCCGGTGTCCAGACACCGGAAATGGACTCGCCGGCGAGGTGGATCACCGCGTCGTGGCCTTCGAGACCTGCGGCATCGATGACGCCGTCTTCGGGGTGCCACACGATCGCACGCTCCGCCTGCGGCAGGCCGCTGTACGAGCGTACGACTCGCGTTACGTCGTGGCCGTTACGTCTCAGATACTTCGTGAGTGCCGTTCCCACGAGGCCGGTCGAACCGGTGATCGCAAACCGCATCGTCCTCCCCCGGGCCGGAGCGCGGGCGCCGCCGCGGAACTGCAGCGGATCGCCCATTTCACCATACTCCGGAGGCACGCACGCGCCGGACCATCACTCGCCATGCACCTGGTTTACTTCACCCATCGGCTGTAGTGCGACGGCACTGCACGCCTTCTTTCGACTACCGGTTTATGGCCCGCCTGTCTTTGCAGCCGCTGGGGTCACGTCGCCCGCGCGGCTTGTGCGGGCGGCACGCCACGTCGTACGCTGTGATGACCGTGGTGCGACTCGCCCGCACGCGCGACCTGACTCGCCGTCTCTGAAACCGTAACGGGAGATCCGCCATGTCTGCCGGCTCTGTACGTCCGGGCGCCGTTGTGCTCATGACC
>DATABQ010000053.1:0-1895 GCA_036259495.1 Longimicrobiales bacterium
GTACTGGGCTTCGCCGCGTGTCAGGCACCAGGCACGAGCACACCCCCTGGCGCGGACAGCGACGCCGTGCCACCCGTTTCGGGCGAGCGAGTCGACACGCTGCCGCCGACGGCCGACCCGGCCCCCGACATCGCGCCGCCCGCGGCGGGCGAGGGAACCAGTGCGCTGCCGCCGCTGACCCCCGATGGCTGGGGGCCACTGCGCGTCGGCATGACGCTCGAGGAAGTCACCGTCGCGGCCGGTGCGGACGCCAACCCCGCCGCGGTGGGTGGCCCCGATCCCGAGCGATGTGACGAGTTCCGTCCGGAGCGCGCGCCGGAGGGGATGCTCGTCATGATCGAGCGTGGACGTCTCACGCGGATTTCGCTCGTCAGGGAATCGGCGGTCGAGACTGCCGGCGGTTTCGGCATCGGCGACAGCGCAGAGGCAATCGAAGCAGCGGCAGGAACGGCCGCCACGAGTGAGCCCCACCAGTACAAACCCGCTCCCGCGCGATATATCACGATCTGGAGAACGGCGCCACCGGCAGCCGACGCGCGAGGCATCCGCTACGACGTTGGTTCGGATGGACTGGTCGACCTGGTTCACGCGGGCGGTCCGAGCATCGAGTATGTAGAAGGTTGTCTCTGATCGGCCACGCTCGACCGTGACGCCGGATGTGACGGACTCAGCAGGCGCCACGACTGCACGACGCGTCGGACTCTCGGCCACACAGCGCGAAGATCTGGCGCTGGCGCTGGTCCTGACGATCGCGTTCTCCGTCCTCCCGCGCTGGCGCGTGTTCGAGCAGATCTGGGCCCGCGACGTCGCCGGCCTGAAGGTGCTGCCCTGGCAATGGTATGTCAGCGCGCTGCTGGTCGCGGCCGCGCTGCTGCTGGCGGTATCAACGGCTCGGCGCAGTGGACTGCATGCCGGATCCATTCGCGAGCACTGGCGGGGAGTGCTGCTGGTCTGCGGCGGCACATTGCTCGCCACTGCCGTGGTGTACCCGCAGCTGCCGGTGCGGCCGTGGGGGAATGCGCCGATCACGATGTGGACGCTGTCGCCACTCGCACAGGAGCTGTTCTTCTTCGGATACCTCTACGGCAGGCTGGAGACGAGCTTCCCGGGCCACGTGCATCAGCGCATTCCACTCGCCCGCGCACTGCTTCTCACGTGCGCATTCTTCGCGCTCTGGCACACGCCGAACTTCTTCTCACTTCCCGTCGGCTATGTCGTATTCCAGCTGTTCTACACGGGCGTCCTCGCCCTCATCCCGGGGCTCGCGCGCCAGTGGACCGGCAGCATCTACTACGGCATCATCACGCACGTCGGCGTGAACTTCATTGCGTGGTATGCGAGCTGACACACAGATCACACACGATGTCACTGCGCGCGGAGCGCGACACCCGGATCGATTCGCGCTGCTCTGAGCGCCGGGATCCAGCAGGCGGTAATGCCGACTGCGGCCATGACGAATGCGACGACGGCGAGCGTGAGCGGATCGTGCGGCTCGACGCCGAAGAGGAGTCCCTGCATCAGACGTGAAAGCGATAGTGCGCCGACAGCCCCGATCGTGAGGCCGAGCAGGACGAGCACGCCGCCTTCGGAGAGAATCATGCGCTGGACCCTGCCGGAGTCGGCGCCAATGCTCATGCGAATACCGATCTCGTTGGTGCGTGCACTGACGGAGAACGCGAGGACGGCGGCAATGCCGATCGATGCGACGATCAATGCCAGCAGGCCGAACGATCCGACGAGCATCGCGTTCAGCCGGCGCGGACCGACGCTCTCGTCGCGGATCTGCTCGAGCGTCATCACGTTCTCGATCGGCTGCTGAGGAGCGATGTCACGGACGATGCGCTTCGCAGCGGGCGCCAGTGCGGCCGCGTCGCCGCGCGCACGGATCACGAGGC
>DATABQ010000054.1:0-6956 GCA_036259495.1 Longimicrobiales bacterium
GTCCGAGCAACGCACGCGCCGCCGGAACTGGGCGCCCGTCACCCAATCCAAGATCTCCGCGCCCCAGACAATCGTAGCGTGCAGGCGACCACTGGAAACACGAGACTTATTGAGGTACTGTGTAAATTGCCATGCTATACCACCCCCGAGGAGCACCATGACTGCGGACGGTGCGCACATGCATGAAGGGCGGATCCGCGATTCACTTACCAGAATGCGAAAATGGTCAACGACGTCGATCGCGCCGCTGGCAATGGCCTGCAGTACCGCTGTTCAGCCTGGGGACGTGTCACTCTGCACTGCAGCGTACGATAGTGCAGAACGAGTAGCCAACCTTCCCGACGGCCTGTTTCTCATTTACGCAATGTCGCACCGGTCTTCCCACGCATCGGTTGTATCTGGAACGCCTCGCGCCGCGGGTCTACGCTCACAACACCGCTCCATTGCCTTCCTGAGCTTGAACCCGTTTTCCGCGGTGAATGCACCAGAAGGGACTCTGATTGCCGCGCCGCGCGCCTTCGCAGGGAACGATGGAGTACACGTGTTGTGGGGAGTCCCGGCAGAAGATTCGATCGATCCTGCCTCGCCGCCGCGGCAGGTAGAAGGTATAAGGCACAGTGCATACTCTGACGGTGCCTGGACCGGGAGCTCCACTGTTCTTGCGGAGAAGGCCGACTGGGGCTGGCCACAAACGGTGTCCAGCCATGGCAACCAGTGGGCGATAGCCGTACCGTTGCCAGAGCGATTCGGCGCTGTCGAGCTGATCTATTCCGATGGCTCGGGCGTGAGATCGGCCACACTGGACTTGCCTGGTCTGAGGCCGTTGGCGACATCTACCGTCTCCATGTCGGACGGCACAGTAGTGATCGGTGTTGCCGTCGGGCCCGCGGACGAGGAAGGACGCCTCGCGGTCTATCTTTCCCGCTTCAGCATCGCAGAAGCATCGTTTTCCGCGCCCGAACGCATACCAGGGGTGCTGCTGAGAGGATTTGCATTCTTCAAGATACTCGGGACGCAACCAGACCGATTGCACGTGCTGTGGGTGGAGTTTGCGGGTGGCATGAAAGACAAGGTTCATCGGGCTGATCTGAGCGAGGGGAGCTGGCGTCGGCTGCCAGCGTTCGAGGTCAATGGTCAGATTGTTGGCCCCGTTCAGGCAGCGGCCGACGCCTGCAATAAAATACATCTGGCCTTCTCGATCGGGATTCGCTATCCGCGCGTTCTGGCTGGCACCTGGAACGGAGGAAGGGCGGGAATGGTCGACGTGACGACAGGAGACGCATCGTCGAATCCCTTCTTCGTGTCAGACGGCAGGAACATGGCCATCTACTGGTTTGCATTCGAGGAAAAGAACAGGGAATACGAATCGAGTCTGTGGCGGGCGCCTGCGGTCCGATACTGAGGTACTATCGGACCGCCACCAGGTCAGGGTCCAAGCTGCGTCAGTGCGGCTGGAATCCGGAGCAGTCCTGCTGCGCTGCGCTCCGCGAGCTCGAGCATCGTACCCGGCAGAACACCCAGGAACACGACGCCGACCGCCGCTGCGATGAGGGCGAATTTCATCCCGCCCGACATCGGGGCCGGGTCGGACGTCGTGCCGTCGATGGGGTCACGGAACCACATGTACCACGCGACCCGGAGGTAGTAGAAGTAGGACACGAGCGAGGCCATGACGAGCACGACGGCCAGCAGCACGAGCCCGCGCTCGACTGCGGCGCGCAGGATGAACACCTTGCCGATGAAGCCGCCGGTGAACGGGAAGCCGGCGAGCGAAAGCAGGAAGATCGTCATGACGACGCCGAGCAGCGGCTGCCGCCAGGCGAGGCCGCTGTACGCATCGAGGTCGAGACGCTCCTCGCCCCGCTTCGCCACGACCATCATGACCGCGAACGCGCCCATTGTCATGAGCGTGTAGATCAGCGCATAGAACAGGAACGAGGCTGCGCCGAGGACCGACGCAGCGGCGAGGGCCACGAGCAGGTATCCGGCGTGCGCGATGCTGGAGTACGCGAGCATCCGCTTCACATTGCCCTGCACGAGCGCGATCAGGTTGGCCGATGCCATCGTGATCACGGCGAGCCATACGGCGATCGCGTCCCACGTGTCGTAGAGCCCCGGGAATGCAGTGAAGAACACGCGGATGAAAGCCGCGAACGCCGCTGCCTTGACGCCTGCCGCCATGAACGCCGTGACGGGTGCAGGTGCGCCCTCGTAGGCATCCGGCGTCCACATGTGGAACGGCACGGCCGCGGCCTTGAAGCCGAAGCCGACCGCGAGCAGTGCCGTTGCTGCGATGAGCAGTCCGCTGGCACCTATGCCGTCGATTCCGATCGCGAGCGAGATCTCCTGCAGGTTCGTCGAACCTGCGCCGCCATATGCGAGCGCGATGCCGAACAGGAAGAATGCGCTGGAGAATGCACCGAGCAGGAAATACTTGAGCGCGCCCTCGGCAGACCGGCGATCGCGGCGGTTGATGCCGGTCAGCACGTAGATCGGCAGCGACATCAGCTCGAGCGCGATGAACATCACCATGAGGTCGCGTGCGCCGGCGAACACCATCATGCCGACCGTCGCGAACAGGATGAGCACGTACAGCTCACCCAGGCGGAGCCGCTCCTCATCGATGTAGCGCGTGGAGATCAGGACGAACATCGCCGCGGCGAGCAGGAACACGAAGTTCGCGAACACGCGGAACGAGTCGACCGCGATCATCCCGGCCGGTCCCGTCTCGCGCAGGCCGGAGATCCAGGCGTTGGCCACTGCCGCGACGAGGATGCCCGCGAGCGTCAGCCAGGGCATGCTCGCTGATGACGGCTCGCTGCGCGAGCCCTTCTGGAATACGTCCAGCAGCAGTATGAACATCGCCCACGCCGAGAGAATGATCTCCGGCAGCAGCACGAAGGCGTAATGTGCGGGCGATGACAGATCTACAGGCATCCGCGTGCGCAGTCTCTCGGGTTAATCGGCATTGGCATCGGCCGGTGCCGCTGCCACTGTGTTGTCGGTATGCCGGGCAGCCGTGACCGCGCTGCTGTCCGGCGGCGCGGTCCGGTCGATCTCCATACCGAGCGGGAAGAACGTCTGCGCACTCTTGCGCTCCACGGTCTCGATGAGCGCGGTGATCGTGACATCGGCGCGCTCGAGGAACGGCTTCGGATAAACGCCCATCCAGATCATGCCGGCGACGAGCGGTGCCAGCACGGCGATCTCGCGGCCGTTCAGGTCCGGCAACCGACGATTCTCCGGCCGCGCGAGCGCGTTGAACAGGATCTTCTGCACCATCGGCAGCATGTAGTATGCGGCGAAGATCACACCCGTAGCGCCGATGACGGCGACCCACGGGTGCGTCTGGAACGTCCCGATCAGCGCGAGGAACTCGCCGATGAACCCGCTCGTGCCCGGGAGCCCGATGCTCGCCAGCGCCGTGAACACGAACACGGCGGCAAATCCCGGTGCCACTGCCGCGAGACCGCCGAAATCATCGATGTTGCGGGTGTGCCGGCGCTCGTAGAGCATGCCCAGCAGGAGGAACATCGCGCCCGTGGACAGGCCGTGCGAGAGCATCACGATCATCGCACCCTGAACCCCCTGGAGCGTCAGTGCGAAAATGCCCAGAACGATGAAGCCCATGTGCGCAACGGAAGTATATGCAATCAGCTTCTTCGCATCCGGCTGTATCGCCGCCACCCAGGCACCGTAGATGATGCCGAACAGGCCAAGCACCATCATGATTCCCACGATGGTCGGGTGCGTCGCCGCCTGCGGGAACAGCGGCAGCAGGAAACGCAGGAATCCATAGGCGCCGAGCTTCAGCAGCACCGAAGCCAGAATGACCGACCCCGGTGTGGGCGCCTCCACGTGCGCATCCGGCAGCCACGTGTGGAACGGGAAGAGGGGCACCTTGATCGCGAACGCCAGCGCGAACGCGCCGAACAGCCAGTACTGCTCCGTGAACGTCAGCGGGAGCTGGAGCAGGTCCATGTACGCGAACGACAGCTCGCCCGTGAGCGCGCGATACTTGAAGAACAGATACAGGATGCCGACCAGCATCAACAGCGACCCGACGGTCGTGTAGAGGAAAAACTTGATGGCCGCGTAAACGCGCCGCTCACCGCCCCAGATGCCGATGATGAAGTACATCGGCACGAGCATGATCTCCCAGAACATGAAGAACATGAAGAGGTCCAGCGATACGAACACGCCGATGACGCCGCTCTCCAGCAGGAGCATCATCGCATAGAACGCCTTCCAGCGCTGCCCGATGTAGTTGTACGCGCCGAGAATCGCGATCGGGAACAGTGCCGTCGTGAGCAGCACGAGCAGCACGCTGATGCCATCGACACCCACCCGGTAGTGGATCCCCCACTGCGGAATCCATGCAGCGCTGGCGCCGAACTGGAATGCGGGCGTCGCTGCGCTGTACGCGAACCAGAGCGGCAGCGACACGAGGAATGTCAGTATCGAAACGGCGAATGCAACGTGCTTCGCGTGCTCATCCCTGCCGAACAGCACCGCCGCCATGCCGATCGCGGGGATGAGCAGCAGCGCAGTGAGGACCCAGCCGGAATAACCCAGGGACTCGAGCACGGTCAGTTGCCTCCCAGCACGACGAGAGCGAGCAGCAGCAGCGCTCCGAGTACGGCCGCGAACGCGTAGGTGTTGAGGTATCCGGTCTGGAGTCGCGACCCGACCCATCCGAACGCGCGCGCGGCATACCCGATTCCGTTGACGGTGCCGTCGATCAGCCCCTTGTCGACGTAGCGCCAGAGGCCGCGCGACATGCCGACGACCGGTCGCACGATGGTCGCATCGTACGCCTCATCGACGTACCACTTGTTATAGAGCACCCGGCTGAAGCCGCGCGCCGGCTCCGACTCATCTGCCGGCGCGTAGCGGCGCTTCATCAGAACAAACGCCGTAATGGCGATCACCGCCGTCGCGAACAGGAACGAGATTGACGCCCAGACCGCCTCGCCGCCGCCGACGGGCGTCGCATGCGCCAGCTCCCCGACATTCGCGGCGAACACATGATCCGCCTGCTCGATGACCGGGTGCAGCCAGTGATGCAGCCACTCGGAGGACGGCAGCCAGCCGAACACCGGCATGTTTGCGATCGGCGCGGGCACATTGATCCACCCACCGAAGATCGAGAGCACCGCAAGCACGGCGAGCGGCGCCCACATCACGGCGGGCACATCGTGCAGGTGCTTCCGCTCCGTCTCCCCGGTCCTGTTCGAGCCGTGGAACGTCATGATCATCATGCGCGTCATGTAGAACGCAGTCATGAGCGCCGCCGCGAACGCCATGATCCAGAACACGCGGAACCACGGCTCGAAGGGACCGACGGCACGTGCCGCGGTCTGCCAGATGATCTCATCCTTCGAGAAGAACCCTGCGAACGGCCACACGCCCGCGATAGCGAACGTCGCGATCCACATGAAGATCCACGTCTTCTTCATGTAGTGCCGCAGACCGCCCATGTTGCGCATGTCCTGCGCGTCCGCATGGCTGTGCGTCGCGTGATACGCCTGGTGCATGGCGTGGATCACAGCGCCGGAACCGAGGAACAGCAGCGCCTTGAAGAACGCATGGGTCATGAGGTGGAACACGCCCGCCGCGTAGGCGCCGACACCGACACCGACGAACATGTAGCCGAGCTGCGAGACGGTCGAATACGCAAGAACCTTCTTGATGTCGGTCTGGACGAGCGCGATCGTCGCCGCGAACAGCGCCGTCAGCGCCCCGATGCCGGCGACCGTGATCGAAGAGATGGGCGCGAGCGCGAACAGCACGCTCGATCGCGCCACGAGGTAGACGCCGGCGGTCACCATCGTGGCGGCGTGGATCAGCGCCGACACGGGAGTCGGACCGGCCATCGCATCCGGGAGCCAGACATACAGCGGGATCTGTGCGCTCTTGCCCGCGGCGCCGAGGAACAGGAACAGCGTGATCGCCGTAACGACGGCCCCGCCGAACGCGAACGTAGACGGCGCCGCCGCCATGACCGTGACGAAGTCGAGCGCGCCCAGATTGCTGAAGATCAGGAACATGGCGACCAGGAAGCCGAAGTCGCCTATGCGGTTCACAATGAACGCCTTCTTTCCTGCGTCCGCCTTCTCGCGGTCCTTGAACCAGAACCCGATCAGCAGATAGCTGCAGAGGCCGACGCCCTCCCAGCCGACGAACATCAGCGCGTAGCCGGAGCCGAGCACCAGCACGAGCATGAAGAACACGAACAGGTTCAGATACGCGAAATAGCGGGCGTAGCCCGGATCCTCGCGCATGTAGCCGACGCTGAAGATATGGATGAGCGAGCCGACACCGGTGATGATCAGCGTCATCAGCATCGACAGCTGATCGAGCTGGAAGGCGGCGTCGATCATCATGCTGCCGACGGGCATCCACTGCCAGTATGTCTCCACGATCGGATCGTGCAGATCGGCGCCGAACATGCCGAAGAAGTTGATCAGCGCAATCACGAACGCGAGAATCACGACACCGGGCCCGACGAGTGTCGGGATCAGCGTGCTGCCGGGCGCCGGATGATCGTGGGCGTGAACGTCCGCCTCTTCATCCAGGACGTGGCCGTGACCGATGGTTGCTGTCGAATCCGTGTGCGCGACCGCGTGACCGTGTGCGTCGCCGTGTGGGCCGCCGGCACCCACCAGGCGCTCCGCAAGCGTGCGCCGCGCACGGACCAGCGAGAGCGTGCCGTTGATGACGAAGCCGATCAGCGGCAGCAGCGCGATCGCCCAGAGAAGTGTGGGCTCGAAGTGGTCCACCCTACCACCGCAGCAGGTTGAAGTTCTTCATGTCCACGCTCTCGGCGTGGCGGAAGATCGCGATCACGAGCGCCAGGCCGACCGCCGCCTCTGCTGCCGCGACCGTCATCACGAAAAAGACGAAGATCTGGCCATCCACGCCGACACTCCGCGAGAACGCGACGAACGCGAGAT
>DATABQ010000055.1:0-4845 GCA_036259495.1 Longimicrobiales bacterium
CGCTCGTTACCGGGCGAATTGCGGTGTCGCGCGCGGAGCAGGCGCGGCGCTCGCGACACCGCAATTCGCCCGGTAACGAGCGTCGTGCAGATGGAAGCCGCACAGGCCCTCGCCGCAGAGAGGCTGGAGGAGTCGGCGATCGTTGCAACAGACAGTGCAAAAGCGGCCGATGCCGGCTCTCGCGGGATCGCCGGACGCACGTTCCTGCTGCGCGACGGTATGTGGCAGGACGCAGCTCACGCCGACGGTAATCATGTCATCGCAATTGCGGCGTACTCGGACGCGTATTTCGATGTGATCCGTGCGTTGCCGGAGACGGCGCTGGTGCTGCGTGAGGTGGACAGTGTGCTGATCGCGGGCAGGAGCGTGAGCCTGAAGATCGGGGCGAACGGTGCGGAGTCTCTGGGTGCGGCGGAGCTGCGGGATCTGGTGGAGGCGTTCCGGTAGAACGACTTCCGAACTCGGACGCGGAACCCACTCTGCAGAATGGCCCAACTGATACCGGAAGCGCCCCGAGGGCCGTGATCCATCCGGAGTCGTCGGTTGCCGGACTACGGTGGGACCTGGGGCCCGCATCTCGGTGGTATCAGGCAGAATGAAAGCGGGCGAAAACATGGTCAGACGGGCCAATTTGCAGAATGGGTGCCGCGTCCGATGCGGCTGGCGTCCGGTGCGGCTGGCGTCCGTGAAGCTGGCGTCCGTGAGGCTGGCGTCCCTCGGGACGCCGGCGTCCGCCAAAGCCTCCGTGCCCCGCTCCGCCTACGTCCGCCGAACGCGGCTCAGGATCGATGGCGTCCGCCGATCTGCGTCCCGCGCCGCGAGGACTCATCACCACCGCACCCTGCATGAGTAACTGGGCCGAAGTCTTTCGAACGACATACCCGGACCTGGTCCGTTATCTCCACCGGAAGGTGTGGGACGAGGATCGTGCGCGGGACCTCGCACAGGAGGCATTCACGCGAGCGCTCGACAGCAGCACGTCGAATGGTGCACCGGTGAATCCGCGGGCGATGGTATTTCGCATCGCCGCGAATCTCGCGCATGACGAGGCGCGACTGGTCAGTCGTCGTCGCAGGCACCTGACGCTGTTGAAGGTCGAGATGAGCGACTCGCCGGCACTCGATCCGCTGGACGCGACGGAGCACGAGGCACGCGAGACGGCGGCGCGGGCTGCGCTGGCGCAGCTGTCGGAACGCGACCGCGAAACTCTCCTGCTGTGGGATGCGGGATTGAGCTACACGGAGATCGCGCAGCAGACGGGACTGTCCGTCGGCGCGGTAGGAACAACACTCTCCCGCGCGCGCAGGCGGCTCGTCGAAGCGCACGCGGGGCTGGAGGCCAGGCATGTCGCACGTGGATGATGGAATCCTGCACGCATACCTGGATGGCGCGCTCGATGCCCTGGGAGATGCAGGTGAGCTTCCGGACGGAGCGAGCGCGGCGGACGTCGTGGCTCACCTGTCCTCCTGCGCGGACTGCCGCTCACGGCTGGAGGCCGAGCGGGCGATTCGCGAGAGCGCCGGACTGGTAATGCTGGATCTGCCGAGGCCGTCGGACGCTCTGCCCGAGTTCGCAGGTGCCGCTGCGCCGCAGCGTCGGCGGCGGGCCGGCTGGATTCCGGTCGGCTGGGCGGCCAGTGTGATTCTCGCGATCGGCGCCGGGTGGCTGGGCAGTGACGCATGGGGGCCGCAGGGCGGCGGAACGACGATGGACGAGCCGGTATCGCCTAAGGCTGCACCGCCCTACCCGGAGTCCGGCGCCACGGAAGCTGCCGCGCGGGATGCATCGCTGAGCGCTGAGCGGGGTGCATCGCTGAACGCTGAGCGGGATGCATCGCTGAGCGCTGAGCGGGAAGCACCGGAAGCCGGAGTCGCGCGTGCTGACGATCAGGGTGCGCAACGCGGGGCCTCACCGGAAATGCCCGCCGGAAGCAGTCCGGAAACAGCGACAGGGGATGTTGCCGCGTCGAGCCCCGCAGAGCCCCGTGCTGCCGATTCCGTGCTCA
Source organism: Longimicrobiales bacterium (assembly GCA_036259495.1). Classification (GTDB taxonomy): domain Bacteria; phylum Gemmatimonadota; class Gemmatimonadetes; order Longimicrobiales; family RSA9; genus SH-MAG3. Next base: position 2,006 of record DATABQ010000055.1, read on the forward strand.
ACGCGGCGGCCTCGCCGGCCCCTGTGGCATCGATTCCCCATGCGGACACCGTTCGAGCGTTGCCGTTCACCCGCACGTTCAGCCCGCAGGTTGCCCGCACGGAGGAGCCGCCGCGTGCCGCCCGCTCACTCGTGCCGATGAGCAGTGAAGTCGTGTCTCTCTCTCGCGAGAAAGCAGGTGCGATCGAGAGCTGGAACGGCGTCGTATCAGCGATGGCCGGCATCGAGGCGTTCGACAGCGTCATCGCGCGCGAACGATCGGGTGAGCTGGCGTTCATTGATGCATCGTCTGCCGATGTGCGGCGTGATTCCGAGCCGCTCTTCATCATCGGGGGTGCGTCGGAGCCGTCCATCGCCGTTGCACGCGATGCGGCGCACACCGTTGTGCGCGTCCGGCAGAAGCTCTCGACGGGAGAGAGCGTCGAGATCCTGTCCTGGCAGCCGGTCGCCCTCACCGCCGATGCCGCCGTCGTCAGCGGAGCCGCATCTGCTGAGAGTGCCCGGACCGACGAGCAGCGGCTGATGCTGGTCATGCGGGATTCCGCTCGCCCGCTTCCGGACGGCCGGCACGAGCTCGTGGTTCGTGCCATGAGCATCGGGGCCTGGGTGGCGATCCGCGGGAGCCTCGATGAGAACGACCTGCGCGCGCTCGCAAGCCGGCTGACCACCCGCTGAAGCCTGCGCGGGGAGACGGCAGGCCTGCGCGTTCCCGCACACAGCCATCCAGTTTCATCGCCGGGAGTGCGCGGAACGCGTGGACGTTGCAGGTTACCTGCATGACGGCACGTGGCGGACGATACGCGCATCGCATGACGGCGCTCCGATGACTGCGCAGCAATACGATCTGTTCGCAGTAACTGCGCACGGACTGGGCGAGCTGTGTGCAGCGGAGCTGGCGAGGATCGGTGTCGAAGGCAGGGTGGAGACGGGCGGTGTCACATGGCGCGGCTCGGCGGAGTCGCTGTACCGTGCGAACGTCGAGCTGCGCACGGCGAGCAGGGTGATCGCACGTGCGGGCGAGTTTCGTGCGCGCGGTTTCGCCGAGCTCGAACGTCGCGCCGGAAAGCTGCCGTTGTCGGAATTCCTCACTCCGGGCACACCGGTGGTGCTGCGCGTCACGTGTCGAAAATCGAAGCTCTACCACGAGGGCGCGGTCGCCGAGCGCGTCGCGCGCGTGCTGACCGACAGCGCCGGCGTGATCGTTCAGGGACTGGCGGCGGACACAGCTGATGACGACGATGGTGCGCCCGCCGACGATGGTACGTCCGCCGGTGAGGGTACGTCCGCCGGTGATGGTGCGCCGGCCGGTGAGGGTGCGCCGGCCGGTGAGCGCGCATTCGCGCAGCTCATCGTCGTTCGGTTCATGCGCGACGTGTGCACGATCAGCGTCGATACTTCCGGCACGCTGCTGCACCAGAGGCGCTACCGGCAGGCGATCGCAAGGGCACCGCTGCGGGAGACGATCGCCGCGGCGATGCTGCTCGCGAGCGGATGGGATGCGGACTCGCCTTTGATCGACCCGATGTGCGGCTCGGGAACGGTTGCAATCGAGGGCGCGCTGCTCGCCCGTGACATTGCGCCGGGGATTGCTGCGCACGACCTGTCAGCGCGCGCGTACGCGTTCGAGAAATGGCCGCACTTCGATGGCGACCACTTCGCGAAAGTGGTTGATTCAGCCCGATCGCGTGTGCGTCCTGCCCGCGTACCGATCATCGCGGTCGACAGGGATGCCGGCGCAATAACGGCAGCGCGCGCGAATGCTGCGCGCGCCGGCGTCGACAGCGATATTGAGTTCAGGCGCGCCCGGTTCGAGGACCTGGAGCCCGATGCGGGCAGCGGCCACATCGTCACCAACCCGCCATACGGGCTGCGCGTGGGCGATCGGCGCGAGCTGCGCGGGCTCTACTCGGCGTTCGGCAGCACGGTACGGGCGCGGCTCCCCGGCTGGAGTGTGACGATGCTCGCCGCCGATGACGGTCTGGCCGCGGCGACCGGACTGCCGCTCCAGGAGTACCTCGCTACGCGCAACGGCGGCATTCCGGTGCGCCTGCTGACAACCGCCCGCACCGGGGCGGCGCACCCCGAAGCAGCTTCGGTGTAGGAACGCCGGCACAATCAAGAGGAGATCTCATGAGACTCAACCTGGCTGGATTCTGCGCGGTGACACTCACGGCCGCCGCGTTCGCGGCCTGCACCGGCAGCGACCCGGGCGCGGATGCGGAGAGCGCGGGGGAGAGCGCGACCGTAGCACATGCGAGCGCCGTCGTTGGAGCCGCATCGAGTGATGTGGCGCCCGCGGATACGCTCGTTGTCTACAAGTCGCCGACGTGCGGCTGCTGCAGCAAGTGGGTGGATCATGTACGTGAGAACGGATTCGCAGTCGTCACTCACGACGTGGACGATCCGAGCGAGCTGAACGCGAAGAAGCAGGAGCTGGGCGTCCCCGTGGGGCGCGCATCCTGTCACACGGCGACCATTGCCGGCTACACCATCGAAGGTCACGTGCCCGCGGATCTCATACAGAAGCTCCTTAGCGAGAGCCCACGCGGTGTGAAGGGCCTCGCCGTGCCGGGTATGCCAGCCGGCTCGCCGGGAATGGAGGGCTGGAGGACTGAGGAGTACGACGTGCTCGCGTTCGACTCGGCGGGCAGTGTTTCTGTCTACGCGCGTCGCTGACGTGCGCGCGGTGACCCCGCCCCGCCCGAAAGGACTCGCATGATCGTCGTGAAGGACGTCGGCCGCCCCGACCGTATCGATTACTACATGCACATTGCGATGGCAGTGCGTCGCCGTGCGAACTGCATCGGCAATCGTGTCGGCGCGATTCTCGTCCGTAACGAT
>DATABQ010000056.1:0-5000 GCA_036259495.1 Longimicrobiales bacterium
CCGTTCGCGGCTGGCGGGCTCACCGCGTGCCCGGCGGGTCCGGTTCGTCGCGAGCTGATGCTCCAGCGCGCCCGTGTCCAGCCGGTTCACCACAGTACGGACGCCCGGGAGCGCGTGCAGCAGACGGGCCGCGCGCTGCGAGATCTCGTGCGTGGGCACGACACCCGTCAGCTCGATCATGCCGGGGCCGGTCGCGGCCACGTCGATCGCGCAGCCACCCGTCTGCGGATCGCGACGCAGCGCGTCGACGGCGGCATCTTCGAGGTAGTCGAGACTGGTGGTGAGCGGGAGACGCTGGCGACGGCGGCGGAGCGTACGCAGCACAGCGAAAGAAATTGCGGTGGCGCCCGCGGCCGCACCGGCGGCAATAACCCAGACCGGCACGGCATCCTGCTTTCGACGGAACATACATCCTCCCGCTTGAATCATTTATTTGCAGTGATCAGCACTATTTGCAGGGTGCAAATCACAGACCATGTACGTCACCGCGCGTCTTGCGTGTGTACGATCGGCTCCACTAACTTTCCGATACTCCCCGGACATACCGATTCCAACTCACGACGAGGGCGGCGGCTATCAGCGCGTTCATCTCGTTCCATGGCGGACTTGCGTCCGTACTGATGTCGGACGGCACGCTTGCGACCGTCGCCGCAGCCATGCTCGTGCTGCTGGTGCGGCCGCGGCTGCGCACGCGCGCACGTCCTGACATGGCTGCCGAGATGCACGTTGCCCGCACGCTGGGGAGCACGGTCTTCTGCTTTGTCGGAACGGATGGGGTCGTGGCATCGATCACGCCGAACGCACGCGAGGTGCTGGGCGAGGCGTGCGACCGCGCAGCGGACCTGGATCTGACGTTCGCGGACCTCGTCCAGCCGGACGATCGTGAGTTGCTGCGGGACTGGCTCGCCCGCGCCTCGCTCTCGGAGCCGCCGCCGCCCTGCCTCCTGCCAACGCGCGGGCCATACGCCGACCAGCGCTGGCTCGAGCTTAGCACGCCGGGCCGCGTCAGCCTGGCCGGACAGGAGACGCTCCTGATCGAGGTGCGCGAGGTCACGCAGCGCGCCGTGCAGCACAACCATGCTCGACTGCTGGCGCACGCGCTCGCCGCCGGTACCGACGCGGCATACATCACGGACATCGATGGCCGCATCGAGTACGTGAACGCTGCGTTCGAGCAGATGTTCGGTTATCGACTCGCGGAGATCGTCGGCCGGCCGGCTTCCCTGCTCTCGTCCGGTCGGCACCGCCCGGACTTCTTCGCTGCGATGTGGGAGACGCTCGCATCGGGCGAACCGTACAGCGGCGAGGTTCTGAACCGCCGCGTGGACGGATCGCTGTGCACGGTGGATCTCACGATCACGCGACTGCCCGGTGACGGCATCACACCCGCGCGGTACATCGCGATCGCACGTGACATCACGAGCCGCAGGCGCGTCGAGCGGGAAGTCGAGGACCACGCGTTCTACGATGCGCTGACCGGCCTCGCAAATCACCGGCTTCTGCGTGAGCGCGCGCGGCAGATCCTCGCGCTCGTGCGGCGACACGGCAGCAGGGCGGCCATGCTGCATATAGATATCGATCGTCTCCAGGACGTGAACGTGCGGTACGGCCGGGTGATAGGGGACGACGTTCTGCGCACGGTTGCGGAACGGCTGAAGCAGGGCCTGCGCGAGAGCGATACACTCGCGCGGATCGGTGGCGACGAGTTCCTCGTTCTGCTGAGCGATGCGAGCGATGATCAGTCGATAGCGCGTGTGGTGCAGCGCCTTCAGCATTCGATATCACAGCCGTTCGCTCTGCACGAACGCGCGGTGAATATCACCTGTCATATCGGAGTCGCACTGTATCCGCAGGACGCGAGCTCGTTCGACGATCTCGTCGCTGCGGCCGAAGTCGCGCTGCGGCGTGCGGAGCAGGCGGACTCGAAATTCGAGTTCTTCGAGGCGAGCGTGAGCGCGGCCAGTCACGACCGACTGCTGCTGGAGGACGATCTGCACTGGGCCTGGGAGCACGATCAGTTCGTGCTGCATTACCAGCCGATCGTCGGAGCGGACGGTGCCGTGGTCGGGGCGGAGGCGCTCGCCCGCAACACGGTAGTCGGCGTCGAGGCGCTCGCGCGCTGGCCGCACATGGAGCGCGGGCTGCTTCAGCCATCGGACTTCATTCCGATCGCGGAACGGACCGGCCGTATCCTGTCGCTGGACCGGTGGGCGATCGCTACGGCTGCGCGCCAGGCGGTCAGGTGGCTCGAGACAGGGTGGGGCGGCTGGGTGTCCGTCAACCTATCCGCGCGATCGCTACAGGACCCGGAGCTGCCCGAGTATGTCGAGCGGACCCTGGGTGCGCACGGTCTCGACGGCGGCCGCCTCGTGATCGAGATCACCGAGAGCGCTGCGATGCGCGATCCGGCGCAGACGGCTCGCGTGCTGGAGGGGCTGCGCAGGCTCGGTGTCATGATCGCGCTCGATGACTTCGGTGTCGGCCACTCATCGATCGCCTATCTCAAACTGTTCCCCGTCGATCTGCTGAAGCTCGACCGCTGTTTCATTCAGGGCATCGGGACCGACGCGCGCGAGGAGCAGCTGATCGAGATCATGATCTCGCTCGCACATCGCATCGGCGCGAAAGTCGTCGCGGAAGGTGTGGAGGAGGCGGAGCAGAGGGAGTGGCTGAAGCGCGCGGGCTGCGATTACGTGCAGGGATACCTGATCGGGAAGCCGGCGCCGCCTGAGGATGCGCCCGGCACATCGACCGCAGAATAGCTCGGGCCTGGTCAGCCGCCGGTGCGGGTCGTGTCGGCGCGGGCGGGCGCCGGCGGAGCGTTCGAACCGGACCGACGCGCCTCACGCGCCTTGTTCATACGCTCCTCGATGGCCCTCACACGATCCTTGAACTCGCCCTTCGCCTCTTCACGAACTGCCTGATCCTGCAGCTCGTTCCACGTGCGCACGCGTCCTTCGAACTCTTCGCGCCGCCCCGGAGCGACGGCGAACCGCGAGTCGCCGAGCGGAATGGTGATGCTGCCGAGATGAATGGCACCGGGTGAGACACCCCACCGGCCGCCGTTCTCGTCCTTGATCGTCCAGTCGTTCGCACGCTCCGCGGCAGCCGCCTCGGCGGCCACGGAGTCGTTGAACTCGCCGAGCTGCGATGCGATTCGCAGTTCCACCCGTTCCTGCGGCGACGGCTCGATGTAGATCTCCTCGCTCGGCGGCTGCCACACCTGCGGCGTGTTCAGGCGGTAGCGGAGGCGGTCGCGGACGGGGATCGGATCGATCGGCTCGACCGCCGCCTGCGCACCACCCGTCGGCGCTTCCGATGCCGGCGGCGCTGCCGGCCGAATCGGCAACGGGCGGAGAGGCGCGCGCTCCACCACCTGCACCTCGATCGGCGCGACGTCGTACGCGACTTCAACGATGTCGTACGCCTGCATGGCGGGTGCAACGTGAATGATGCGGGACACGGGCGCGGAGGGCCGACGCGGCTCGGTCGAGAGCCTGAAGGAGAAGCCGAGGAGAATCACCACGTGCACCAGGACCGACACGAGCAGTGCGAGCCCGTGGACACCTCTGGTGTTGCGCCTCTCGCGACGCACCGCCGGGGGGCCGGCCTGCTCGGTCTGGTGATGCATGAGCCTGATAACCCGCGTCAGGAGGGCTGTTCCGTCATAACAGCGTCGCCAGGCGGCGAGCGGCCTCGCGCAGCCGATCGGCCGGCTGCGTCAGAGCGGCGCGGAAGAAACCTTCCCCACCCGCTCCGAGTGCGGCGCCCGGCATGATGACTACTCCCTGCTCCATGAGCGCACGCCGCGCAAACGGCTCCGATGCGCCGCCCGGCACGGGCACCCACAGGTACATCGATGCAGCCGGTGCCGACGCCTCGATGCCGGCGTCGTTCAGCGCGGCCACGAGCACATCACGGCGTGCGCGGAACTCCTCCACGTTCGAAGGAACCCAGTCGTCATACGATGCGAGTGCCGCCGCCGCAGCTGCCTGCACGGGCAGAAACTGGCCGGTGTCGACAAACGACTTCACGCGTGAGAGCGCCGCGATCGCTTCCGCGCCGCCCGCTGCCCAGCCGATCCGCCACCCCGTCATGTTATAGGTCTTTGAGAACGAATGGAATTCGACTGCGACATCCATCGCACCGTCGATCTCCAGGATGCTCGGCGGACGGTATCCGTCGAACGCAATCTCGCTGTAAGCGTTGTCATAGACGAGAATCGAGCCGTGCCTGCGGCAGAACTCGACCGCCTCCTCGAGATATGCGCGCGGCGCAATCGCGGCGGTCGGATTGTTAGGATAGTTCAGATACACGATGCGCGTACGGCGCGCGACGTCAGCGGGTATTTCATCGAACGGGATCAGAAACTCGTTCTCCGGCCGCAGCGGCACCGGGTGCGGCTCGCCGCCGGCGAGCAGAGTGCCACCGAGATACGGCAGGTAGCCCGGGTCCGGGAACACCGTGGCGTCGCCCTGTCCGACGTACGCGAATGCGACGTGCGCGATGCCTTCCTTCGACCCGATGAGCGGCAGGATTTCGCGATAGGGGTCGAGCCGCACCGCGAACCGCTTCTCCATCCACGTGCTGACCGCCTCCCGGAACGCGGGCAGGCCGAGCTGGAAGGGGTAGCGGCTCATCTGCGGCTGCGCGGCGGCCTCCGTCAGCGCGGCGACTGCTGCCGGCGGCGGGGACAGATCGGCATCGCCAGCGCCGAGATCGATGACATCCACACCGCGCCCGATCAGCTCGCGCTTGATCTGCGGAACATCCGCGAGCGGGTATGTCGGGAAATTGGAAAAACGACCTGCGAGCTGAATCATCCGTCGTTCCACTGTGCTCATGCTGGTGCGGCCTCGACTGGGTTGCTGATGGTTCCAATACCCGGTACCTCGATCTCTACGACATCGCCGGCGAGCAGCGGCCCAACGCCCTGGGGCGTGCCGGTCGCGATGATGTCGCCCGGCTCGAGCGTCATGATGCGACTCACATACGCGATG
>DATABQ010000057.1:0-4191 GCA_036259495.1 Longimicrobiales bacterium
ACGACGGCGCAGCAAACTACGGCTTCGCGAGAATTGGAGAAAGAATCGAGCGTGAGGGGATTTCACCACGGAGCACACAGAGCACACAGAGATGCCCGCGTCATCAAACGAACCTCAGGATCCAGGCATGGCTCTGATCGAGAGAGCTATTCAGGTATCCCAGTCGGTCAGCACGCCAGCGGCGGCGGAGCGCCACCGCTTACAGAAGACGTCTGGTGACGCTGAATGGCAGGATGGACTGTCAAGCGCGCTAAAAAAAGACCCGCCTCCTCCGGAAGCGAGCCTCTGTGTGCTCTGTGTGCTCTGTGGTGAAAACGAAGTTGATCCCGTCCCCCTCCCGTTTCCCCGCGCTCCCGCGCTCTCCTACCGGAAGAGCCCCGCCGTAGCCTTCGCGTCCATCGGCATCGAGAAGAGGTACCCCTGCGCGAAGCGGGTACCCAGCCGGCGGAGCTGATCGAGCTGGTCGGTGGTTTCCACGCCCTCCGCTACCGCATCGATGGCCATGCTGCGGCCGACGGCGATGATCGTCTGAACGATCTCGGTGCTCTCGCTCTCCGTACCGAGCGTATGTACGAACGATCGGTCGATCTTCAGACATGAGATGGGGAACTGCCTGAGCTCGCGCAGCGATGTATACCCGGTCCCGAAATCGTCGATGCAGATCTGGATGCCGCGCAGACGCAGCTCCTCGAGCAGCCGCGCGGAAACCTGCGGGTTCTGCATGACGACGTCTTCCGTTACATCCAGGCGGAGCAGGTTGGGGGAGAGACCGCTCTCCCGCAGCGCCTCATCCACTCGATCGAGGAGCGCGGCGTGCAGGAACTGCTTCGCGGATACGTTCACACTGATGGTAAGCAATTGCGTGCTGGTCGGATGCTCGAGCTGCCAGGTCCGTAGCTGCCTGCACGCCTCGCCGAGCACCCACCAGCCGATCTCGACGATCAGCCCGGTCTGCTCCGCGAGCGGCATGAACTCCTGCGGCAGCAGCACGCCGCGAGACGGGTGGTTCCACCGCACCAGTGCTTCGAGCCCGTTGATCCCGCCGCGCTCGAGCTCGACGATCGGATGGTACAGCAGCTCGAACTCGTTCCGATCCATCGCCGTGCGCAGATCATCCTCGAGCTGACGTTGCGCGAGCGCACGCTCATGCATGTCGCTGTCGAAGATGACGTAGTCATCGCGGCCGCTCCCCTTCGCACGATACATCGCCGAATCTGCATCTCGCAGCAGATCCTCGGCGCGTTCGTAGCCGCTCACGCTGATGGCGATCCCGATGCTCGCGCTCATCCCGTCGACCTGCACCTCCGGATGGAACGGCAGCGCCAGGCTCTCACGGATGCGGTCCACGATGAAAGTCACTGCCGCGGCATCCTGGATCATGTCGAGCAGCACGGCGAACTCATCGCCACCGATGCGCGCGACGGTGTCACCCTGTCGGACACACGATTCCAGGCGGCGCGCGGCAGTAACGAGCAGCTCGTCACCGGCCATGTGTCCGAGACTGTCGTTGATCTGCTTGAAGTTGTCGAGGTCCAGGAACAGCACGGCGAATCCGTAACCTACACGACGCTGCGAATGAGTGAGCAGCCGCTCCAGCCGGTCCATGAACACGACACGGTTCGGCAGCCCCGTCAGCGCGTCGTGCAGCGCGCTCCTGACCAGCTCGTCCTGCGCTTCCTTCGCCTTCGTCACGTCGCGCAGCGATCCGGAATAGATGGTGTCGCCATCGACGATCTGCGAGCCGCAGTTCATCACGCACACCATCTCCCGACCATCGGGATGGCCCAACGTCAGCTCGACGTCGTTGACCGCCTCGTGCTCGCGCAGGTCGAGGAGCACCCGGTCGAACGCGTCGGGATCGCACGCGACATCCGCCATGCGCATGCGATATAGCTCATCGCGCGGGCGGCCCAGCAGCGTCTCGAACAGCTGATTGACCTCGAGCAGTGTGCCGTCACGGTCCATGAGGAACAGCGCCGTGTGCGATTCCTCGAACATCCGGCGGTAGCGCGATTCGCGGCCGCGCAGCTCCTCCTGTGCAGCCCGGCGCGCGGACACATCGCGCAGATGCAGCGCGGCGCCGCCATCCGCCGTCGGATAGCCCCGCACCTCCAGCCACCGTTCGATGGAGCGGCAGTGGATCTCCTGCTCGATCGGCGCGCGATCCGCCGTGACGCGCAGGCATTCGCGGTGGAACGCAGTGCCCACCAGACCGGGATAGACATGCCAGAACCGACGTCCGAGAAGATCGCCCTCCGCCCGGCCGAGCAGCTCCTGCGCATGCTCGTTCATGAAAGCGAAGCGCCATTCGGCATCTACCGTGATCATCCCGTCCGGCACTGCTCCCACAGGCGCGATCGGCGCCGCAGCCCGCCACTCGAAACGACTCCCGAGCAGCTCGAGATCGCGCTGCACGGCGATCGCAAGATCCCGCACCAGCGTCAGCTCATCCTGGCTCCAGCGACGCGGCTGCACATCGCAAACCGACAGCACAGCGACCACGCGCCCTTCCACCACGATCGGAGCACCGCAGTACGACACGCGATTGAAATTGTCCAGACGAGCGACGGAGAAACCCAGCGGATGTCGTGCAGCGTCCTCCACCGAGAACACGGCCTTCGTATCCGCGACATAGCGGCAGAACGTCGCACCCAGAGGGATCTGCCGCGTCGAGGACCACGGCTCCGGCACGCCCACCTGACCGACCAGCACCAGGCGCTCCGAGTGCACCACGCCTACCATGGCAATGGGCGCGCGGAGCGCCAGGCTCGCCAGACGGGCCGGCCTGCCGAAAATTTCGCGGGCTCCCGGGTCCAGCAGGAGCGCACGTGCACTCTCCGCCGTCAGGATCGACCGCCCATGGGTCCTCTGCTGAACTTCTGGCATGTTTTTGATCGGCCGACCCGCGTCGCGGACCGGCACCCTGGACTGTGTGGGCAGCGCCGCATGTGTGCCGCGCCCGTACGCCACTTGATCAAGAAGCATGCACGACGGCAGCCTCGGGTACGGCTTCCTCACCGTCATGCCTCCCCGCCTCCGCGCCGCGATGCAGCACGGTTGCCCAAATGCTTGCCTCGGCCTAACTTGCATTACGGTCCCCGGCAGCCTCGGCCGGGACGATTCCGGCACGAAATCTGACATGACCATCGCGAGGGCGATGGACGCCCCCCGATAAGGAGCGACAGAGTGCGGCTAGCACGCCACATTTCGAGACGCCTCACATGCGGTGCCATTATGGCACTCCTGGGTATCGCTGCGGCCCCAGGTCAGGCTCAGCTCGCCCGCGAGCAGCGACCTCTCGGGGAGCCGGCAGCACCGCTGGGCAGCCCTGCTCTGCCAACGGAAACGGAATTTGCGCTGAGTCAGATGCAGAACCAGCGCGTCCTCGATGCCCGGATCGCAACCCGATTCAACATCAAGAGGCTCTTCGAGGAGCGCGGAATCCGCTACCCGGCCGCCGAGATGTTCATCCGGATCTTCAAGCGTGAGCGCACACTCGAGCTATGGGTCCGCTCGGACGAGAACCCGTCGTTCCAGCTGCTCAAGAAGTACGACATCTGCGCACTCGCAGGCGAGCTCGGACCCAAGCGTCAGCAGGGCGACAGCCAGGTTCCGGAAGGCTTCTACGCCGTCGACTTCTTCAATCCGCAGAGCGATTACCACCTGTCGCTCCACGTTGACTATCCGAACGTGAAGGACCGCAGTGCCGCGGACGGGATCAACCTGGGCGGCGATATCTACATCCACGGCGGCTGCAATTCCGATGGCTGCCTCGCCGTCACGGATGAGGGAATCATGGAGCTCTACTGGATGGCCGTCGAAGCGCGGGCCGCCGGGCAGGAGCGCATTCCCGTGCACATCTTCCCCGCCCGACTGGAAGCCGACGAGCTCCAGCGCCTCCAGCGCGCCTTCGCCAATGACCCCGCTCTCGGCACGTTCTGGTCGACACTGAAGCCGGGCTACGATTTCTTCGAGCAGAACCAGCGTATTCCCGCCATCAAGGTCGATGGCAACGGCGATTACGTGCTGGTCGGGGAAGCGGAGAACGCGAGCGTCCGCGTCACGGCCGTCGATGCGGCACCCGATGCCGAACCACGCGGTACCGCGGAGCCGAAGCGCCCGGCACCGCTGGGCAGCCCGAGTAGCGGCAACTAGAAAATTCAGGTGCGAGAAAGAAAGGGCCGGCGCGAG
>DATABQ010000058.1:0-3226 GCA_036259495.1 Longimicrobiales bacterium
GTCGCGCCGGCCACCGCCGCCGCCCGTCGTTCCACTCGTTTCTTCCACCTGCCCCTCCTCTGAGAAGAGTTCCGCGTCAGGGATTCCGACTGCAATCCCTACGCTAGCATTACGACTGCGTTTCAGGGCAACTCCCGCACCGCTGCGTCGCCGGGGTGGTAAACACGCCGCGCGCTCGACATCGCTTCCTCCCGATCGAACGCGCCGACCTTCAGCCTGCCTCCCCCGTACAGCGGGGCCTGGTCGAACCAGTGCGCGGAAGACGAGTCACCGCTCTGGCCGAACGGAACGACGGACCGGGTGTGGCGTTCCGGACCCAATGCGAATGCGCCGATCCAGCGTGTGCCGCTCACTCCATAACGCCTGCGGGAGTCCGGCACCGTGATCGCGGTGAACGTGAATACGCTCCCCGCCCACGACGGTGCACCTGCGACCGGCAGACTCTCGCGGCTGTCACTGAAGGGCTCGCCTTCGCGCCGCCGCTGGATTCGGTTGACCTCGCCCCAGGCTACCGACGTTGTATCAAAATCACTTTGCAGCCGCCCGAGCACGTCCTCCATCGCACGGAATCGCGGATGCGCGCCGCTGTAGCCACTCGACCGCAGCCGATCCTGCCACAGAACGAACAGTGTGGCCGCTTCCGATTCCGCACCAGCCGCCCCGTCCCAGGAGCGCAGTGCGTCCAGCGCGGCATCGAGCGCCCGCGCACGCACGGGATCGGGTCCGCCCACCTGCTCCCATTCCATTACCAGCGCCGCGACCGAATCGGCCGCGCCCGGTATGTGCGAATCGAACGCCGCCGCAGCCAGCTCCTCGAACCTCCAGGCTGAATCAGCGGTGAGCACTCTGCGCGCTTCGATCCCGCGCCCGCTTTCCCTGCTCGACCACATGTATTCAGGGAAACGTGCGGCGTCGGGTGCATCGCCGGTCCCGCTGAGAGGAGGACCGCCCGCCTGCGCCATCCATCCGCTCGCGGGATTCAGGAGATCCGGCAGATCACCGATGGAATGGTAGCCATCCCATTCCGACGCCGACGTGCTGCCGTCGACCGGCGCACTCCATTCGAGCGACGTATCGCGTACGGGCACTGCGCCGCCATGCAGGTAATAGATGCTGCCCGTGGTATCGGCAGCCATCGTATTGACGCGGAGTGCACGCTGATCGAGTGCAGCCCGGAGCTCGTCCAGAGTGCGCGCGCGACTCTCCGCGTACAGCTGCTGCAGCGAGCCCCCCTCTGCCATCCGCGCGATGCGCACAGCCAGTGCGGCGCCGTTCCGCACTGCTATCACTGGGCCGTGGTGCGTTCGGCGGAATCTGAACACGCGCTGAACGACACCTGCCGGTGAGTTCACGAGCAACGTGTCCAGCCACTCGACCGCGGTGCGCCATTCCCCATCGAAGCGATACATCAGCGGGTCCGCCGCGTTGTCGAACGCGATCTCGAACACGTCCGCTCCGTCCGCCGCCGACGGTGTGTGGGCCCATGCGAGCGCTGCGTTTCGCCCCGAGAGCGGTACCGGAGTGCCTCGCGCCGCGTATCCGCGCACGTGCCAACCGGTCTCGCTGTGCAGCATCATCTCGTACGGCTGCGTGCCTCCCGCAAACGGACCGGCCTCGTGGTGGAGCAGCAGCGGCGCGCCCGCTTCAGTGCGGGACGGTGCGACGGCCCACATGCTGCTGCCGCCGTGCGCCGCCAGCTGGTTCAACACGCTCGTCAGCGGCGCCTCACCTGTTTCGGCGATCGGCTCGATCACACGAGTGTCCATCGCAGCGGTGTCCACCGCAACGGTGTCCAGCCACTCGCCCACGAGCTGCACGCCCGGCAGCGCCGTGTCGCTCATCACGCCCAGGCGTACACCGTCGACTACGCTTCCCGGCGTTATCGCCCGCGCCAGCGCAAACGGCATCCAAGGCTCGAAGTGCGTGATGAGCCGCGGGCGGGCACCGGATGTCGCGATGTAGTAGTTGATGCCAGCGACGTACGCGTCCCACACGGCGCGCCGTTCCCCTGGCTCACGATCGTATTCCTCACGCGCGAGTCGTTCCACCTCGAACGCGGCCTGCAGCAGGTCGGAGGCGAGGTAGCGTTCGCCATACCAGTGGGAGGCTCGGCCGAGTGCGTGCAGGTAGTCGTCCTCGAGCCGCGGGAAATCGTCTTCCGCCTGCGCATACCCGAGCCCGAACGCTGCACTCGCGTCATCGTCGCCGAATATGTGGGGCACGCCCCACTCGTCACGAGCGATCGTCACGCTGCCGGCGAGCGTCTCCGCGCCCGCTTCGCCGAACGGGGCAATGCGGCCGAGCGGCGCACAGGCGCCGGTCAGCAGGACCAGGATCAGGGGAGCGTCACACAGCCGCATCCAGCCTCCACGCTGCAGGGGTCGCGGAACATGGCCCGCGTGGCGCGACCGGGCAACGAAGCCCGCCGTGCACGGCATTCTTTCTGCACCTGCGATATGCCAGCGAGGAGGGAGCATGAAGGTACTGGTTACAGGCGGAACAGGTGTGATCGGGACAGCTACGGTGACGGAGTTGATCCGGCGCGGTCATCACGTGCGGCTCCTCTCGCGCGGCGCCGACGAAGCACACGCCGACTGGGAAGGCTCGGTCGAGCCGTACCCCTGCGACATCGGGGACCCCGACCGGACCAGGGGCGCAGCCGAAGGGTGCGCCGCGGTCATTCACATTACGGGTATCGTCGAGGAATCACCGCCCGAGGTGACATTCGAGCGTATCAACATAGGCGGCACGGAGAACATCGTGCGTGAGGCGGAGCGCGCGGGTGTGCGCCGCTTCATCTTCGTCTCGTCGCTCGGCGTGGAACGCGGCAGCTCCGAATATCATCGCTCGAAGCTCGCCGCCGAGGAGATCGTGCGCGGTTCGGCACTCGCCTGGACAGTCGCGCGCGTCGGCGCCGTCATGGGAACCGGTGACGAGACGGTGTCCGTGCTGCTCCGCATGGTGCGCACGCTCCCGGTCATCCCGACGATCGGCGATGGCGAGCAGCAGTTTCAGCCCGTCTGGAACGAGGATGTGGGGTGGGCTCTCGCCGAATGCCTCGAACACAGTGACGTCGCGCACGAGACGCTGCGCATTGCCGGACCGGAGGTCGTCACTGTGCGCGAGGTCATTGACCTGTTCAAGGCCGTCACCGATCGCTGGACGATCCGCCTCCCCGTCCCGTCCTTCGTCGCGGGTGCGGGCAGCGCCGCAGCCTCCGCCCTCG
>DATABQ010000059.1:0-3031 GCA_036259495.1 Longimicrobiales bacterium
GTCCTCCCGGTGTACACGATGACACGGTTACGCGGCCGTTGGGAAGAGAGGCAAAGCACGTGAGCGATGCCGATCGCCTGCGGTGCCGCTCGTTCTGCTTTCTGGAGCGCGCGGGCGAACGGTGGACGGCGTTCCTGATCACCTATCCGCGACCGGACGGTCAGTGGCGCGGCTACTTTACGTTTCGCTCGGCCGTCATGACGGCGGGCCCGGGCGAGATCCGTACGGCAGACCTGTTCCTCGAGCGCGATGAAGCGACGGTAGACCAGCGTGCCCGCGGGCTTGGCCGTCCGCTGCTGCTCGCACTGCTCGATTCTGCGCTGTCGACGCACGAGCGGCGCAGCGGCGGCACGCCCGAGCTGCACCGCTGGTTCCGCCAGGAGCTGAAGCGGAGTGCCGGTCAGCGCGAGAGTGAATGGCAACGCCGCGAGCCCCCGACGCTGGAGCAGCTGCGCGCGCTCTACGACTCCTACCGCCTCGACCAGGTTGCCCACCTGATAGCGCTGCTCGACCCCGCAGACTTCCGTGAGATGGTGGAGATCCTGCTCGCGAACCGGAAGGTCGACTTCCGCGAGAGCGATCGCTTCCAGATGGCCATGAGCGTGGTGCAGGAACTCGAACGCCGCCTGCCACTGCCGCCGTTCGAGATCTGGGTCAGCGACTACCTGGCTCATCCCGATCAGTACCGGCGATATACATATCAGCTGCATCGCGGGGCTGAGTTGCCGTAAAAGCTTCGCACTACGGCGGCTCTCGCATCAGCGGCATCAGCCGCATCAGCCGCATCAGCCGCATGGAAGTGTCAGGCAGAAAACGGCCGCGAAGACGAAGATCCTCGCGGCCGTTTCACATCCGTGCGCGGACCTACGGAGCGCTCAGCCTCCAATTCCCCTGATGGCCTCGATACCAGCGGGAATGGTCTTGTACAGAACGACGATGAGCAGTGGCGGCACGGCGATCCGGAGGGCCCAGCGCCAGCCGTGGAGCAGTTTGCGCGTGCGCGGCGATGCGCCTTCGGCGAACGCGTCCAGGTTGCGTCCGGCAGCCCCCCAGCCGACGAGCATGGCGAGTACGAGGCCGCCGAGCGGCAGGAGGACTTCGGCGGCGACGAGGTCCATCGCATTGAGGACGGTAAGATCTCTTGCCGGCAGGATGCCGATGAGGGCGATGATGATACCGCCGATGATGGCCGCCTTGCGGCGGTCGATCTTTGACTCGTCGATCACCGAGGAGACCACGACCTCGAGCAGCGAGATGGCGGACGTGATTGCACCGATGAAGAGTGCTACGAAGAACAGTATTCCGACGGTGCGGCCGACGGCTCCCATCTCGACGAATGCGCCGGGGATCGCGATGAAAAGCGCGCCCACCGTGCTCGCGCTGACAGCATCCTGCAATCCCATCGCGAAAATGACGGGGAACACCACGAGTCCGGCTATGAACGCGATACCGAAGTCAGAGAGTGCAACGACAGCAGCTTCGCGCGGCAGGTTGGTGTTGCGCGACAGGTAGCTGGCGAAGGTGAGCATCGCGCCCATGCCGAGCGAGAGCGAGAAGAACGCCTGAGCGGAAGCGGCCGCGAGTGTGTCCAGGGAGAACAGCGCGCTGAAGTCCGGCGTGAGATAATAGCTGTAACCCTCGCTCGCATTCGTAAGCGTGGTTGCCCAGACGGCGATACCGATCAGGATCAGGGCGAGGATCGGCATCGCGATCGAGCTGACACGCTCGATCCCGGCCTTCACGCCGCCGGCCACGATCAGCAGAGTGACCGCCATGAATGCGAGGTGATAGACCACGGCGAGGCCGCTGCCGCTCACCTCCTCGAAGTACGCGCCGGCATCGGCGGGCCACGGCGTGAGAATCGCTTCGATCGCGTAACGCGACACCCAGCCGGCGATGACGGAATAGTAGGCAAGGATGAGGAACCCTGCCGCAACGAACAGATAGCCCGCAGGCGCCCATCCCGCACCGCCGGCACGGCGCAGTGCGCCTATGGGACTGCGCCGTGTGGATCGGCCGAGACCGAACTCGGCGATCATGATCGGGACGCCGACCACGAACGTGATGATGATGTAGAGCAGCACGAATGCTGCACCGCCGTGCTCCGCGGTCGAGTACGGGAAGCGCCACATGTTGCCCAGTCCGACGGCCGAGCCGACGGCGGCCATCAGGAAGCCGAAGCGGCTGCCCCAGAGCTCGCGTCCCGCTCCGGTTTCGGACGTGGATTCGGTGCTGGCAGTCGGATGCTGGTTCACGGACTCATCCCGGAAGAAGTAGTTGTACAGGATCGGCGGATCCGCCGCACCGAAATGTGTGCGGGCGGCGGCGCCGTAGCAACCTTGGCGTGATCAGATGCCGAGATCGACGACGACGGGCGTCTCGCCCGAGTAGTCGTAGAACCCGCGCTTCGTCTTGCGTCCGAAATATCCGAACGAGACCATCCGCCGCAGCAGCGGCGGCGGCGCGTAGCGAGTCTCGCGGAACTCCTCGAACATGATTTCCGCGATGTAGTACAACGTGTCTATGCCGACGAAATCGCACAGGGTGAACGGCCCCATGGGGTAACCGGTGCCGAGCGTCATGCTCTTGTCGATGTCTTCCGTCGTGGCGAGACCCTCCTCCAGGCACCGGATGGCATCGAGCATGTACGGTACGAGCAGACGGTTCACGATGAATCCGGACGTATCCTTCGCCTCGACAGGCTCCTTCCCGAGTGTGCCGGCAAACTCGTACGCGGTGCGGAACACGTCCTGGTCGACAGCGATGGTGCGCACGACCTCGACCAGCTTCATCACCGGCACCGGGTTGAAGAAGTGCAGCCCGACGAAACGGTGCGGCCGGTTCGTTGCCGCGGCCATCGCCGCGATGGTGAGCGAGCTGGTGTTGCTCGCGAAGATGGTGTGCTCCGCGCATGCGCGATCGAGTGTGCGGAACATCTCGTTCTTCAGCTCGATGTCCTCGGTGACCGCCTCGATCACGATATCGGCGTCCTTCAGCTCCTCGAGGGACGTCGTGAAGTTCAGCCGCCCGA
>DATABQ010000060.1:0-2243 GCA_036259495.1 Longimicrobiales bacterium
GTTCTTCCCGTTCACCGAGCCGAGCGCGGAAGTGGATGTGAGCTGCCTCATATGCGGCGGCGGTGGCTGCAGCGCGTGCAAGGGCACCGGCTGGATCGAGATCATGGGCGCCGGCATGGTTCATCCCGCGGTATTCGAACACGTCGGATACGATCCCGAGCGCTACACCGGCTTTGCATTCGGCATGGGCCCGGCACGCATAGCGATGCTGCGCTACGGCATTCCCGACATACGGCTGCTCTACGACACCGACGTTCGTTTCCTCGAGCAGTTCACGGGTGCCGTATGAACATCAGCTATCGCTGGCTCGCGGACCTCGTGCCGGGACTCGAGTCGACGCCGCAGCAGGTCGCGGACCGGCTCGCGATGCTGGGTGCGCCCGTCGATGAGCTCATCGATATCGGCGCTCAGCTGGGCGACATCGTGATCGCGCGCGTGACAGCCGCCGAACAGCACCCCAATGCGGACCGCCTGCGCCTGTGCAGTGTCGATGCGGGTACGGGCGAGACGCTCCAGGTCGTGTGCGGCGCCCCGAACGTGACGCCCGGCGCGTTCTACCCGTTCGCACCGGTCGGCGCGTCGCTGCCGGGCGGGATGAAGATCCGGAAGGCGAAGATCCGTGGCTCCGAAAGCCAGGGCATGCTGTGCAGCGCCCGCGAGCTCGGCCTCGGTCGTGACCACGAAGGCATCCTCGAGCTCCATGGCGAGTTCGAGCCGGGCCGCTCGTTCATCGAGAGCACCGGACTCGATGACGCACGTCTGGTTGTCGACATCACGCCGAACCGGCCGGACCTGCTCTCGCACGTCGGCGTTGCGCGTGAGGTCGCGGCGGCGGAAGGGCTGCGGTTCGAGCTGCCAGCGTTCCCCGACGCAGAGCCGCTCGACGCGCTGCATCCCATGACGGGCGAAAGGGACGCGTACTCCGTGCAGAGCGGCGACCTCAGTATCCGGATCGAGGATCCGACGCTCTGCCCTCATTACATGGCCGTCGTCATCCGCGATGTGCGCGTCGGCCCGAGTCCCGAGTGGCTCGCAAGCCGGCTCAGGGCGGTCGGGCTGCGTCCGATCAGCAACATCGTCGATGCCACCAACTACGTACTGCACGAGCTCGGGCACCCGATGCATGCATTCGATCTGGACCGCCTCGGCAACGGTGTGGTCGTGCGCCGCGCACGCGCGGGCGAACGCATGACTACGCTGGACGGCGTCGAGCGCGCGCTGAAAGGCGACATGCTCGTCATCGCCGACAGCAGCCGTCCCGTCGCAGTTGCGGGAGTCATGGGTGGCGCGGACACGGAGGTGCAGGAGGACACCAGGAACGTCCTGCTCGAGGTCGCTGTGTTCGATCCCGCATCCGTACGCGCGACACGGCGTTCGCTCGGCCTCTCAACGGACGCGAGCTATCGCTTCGAGCGCGGCGTCGATCCCGCGGGCATAGCTGCGGCCGCGGCCCGCGCTGCGCATCTCATCCGCATGGTCGCCGGCGGGCGTGTCGAAGCGTCGGCGCTATTGGCCGGTGTGGACATCCCACAGCCCCATCCGCTCCGCCTGCGAATGAATCGCGTGGAGCAGATCCTCGGCGTTCGATTCGATGCGGATCGGATTCGCAGCTGCCTCCAGCCGCTCGGCTTCGATGTGCGGCCGCTGGACGAAGAGGCCGTGCACGTCAGTGTACCCGGTCATCGCCGATTCGATGTCGCGCGTGAAGAGGACCTCATCGAGGAGATCGCACGCCGTCATGGCTACGACGCGTTCCCTGACGAGCTCCGGCCGTTCCGCCCGAGCACGGTCCCGACGCATCCGCTGTTCGTGCTGGAGGATCTCATGCGTACGATGCTCGTGGGCCGAGGCATGCTCGAGGCGCATACGGCTGCCTTCGCGCCTGCTGCCGATGGCGACGTGGAGCTGCTGCTCCCGCTCGCCGCCACCGAGAGCCGCCTGCGCCGTTCCCTCGTCCCGGGCCTGCTGCGCCGTGTCGAGAGCAATTTCGCGCGCGGTGCCCGTAGCATCCGCCTGTTCGAGATCGGCACCACGTTCGCGCCGGCACGTGTTGGCGGGGTTCCGGTGGAGACGACGCGACTTGCGATCGCATGCACCGGCAGCCGCACTCCGCCGCACTGGTCAGGGGAGGCCGGGACGTTCGATGTCTGGGATCTCAAGGCGCTGGCTGCCGAGATCGGTGAGGCGCTCGCGCTGTCGCTGGAGGAGGGCGCAGATGCGGCGCATGTGGACCCGGGCCTTTC
>DATABQ010000061.1:0-4225 GCA_036259495.1 Longimicrobiales bacterium
ACCGCTCCACCCTCTCGAATTCCTCCGCCAGAAGCCCGTGAATGTGGCGATGGTTGTAGAGGCCGGTGAGGCCGTCACTGATGCTGAGCCGCTCCAGCTCCTTGTTCTTCTCCTCCAGCTCATCCTGAAGCCGCTTGATGCGCAGCATCGAACGGACGCGCGCCTCGAGCTCCGGGAAGTTGATCGGCTTCGTCAGATAGTCGTCCGCACCCGCATCGAGGCCCGCGACCTTGTCCTGCGTGGAGTCGCGGGCAGTGACGAGGATGATCGGAATGAACGGCAGATCATCCGCGCCCTTGATGCGACGGGATATCTCATAGCCATCTATGTCGGGCAGCATCACGTCCAGGAGGAGGAGATCGGGTGCGGCCTCGCGGACGAGGGCCAGCGCCTGTTCCCCATCGCTGGCCTCGAGGATCTCATAGCCACGATAGCGCAGGCGGGTAGCGATGATCTCGATATTGTCCTGATTGTCATCCACAACCAGGATGCGGCCCGGCTCTACGGCGTGCTCGTGTGCGTGTTCGCTCATGGCTGCTCTTCAGGCGTTCCCGGCGGTGCAGATGCAGCCGCTGCGACCGGTAGTGCAGAAGCGGTGCCAGCCGCGGGGCTCCCTGACCGGGCGGGTTTTTAACTGCTCCGGCCGCGCGGACTCCTGCACAATGCACGAGTTGGCGCAGTCGGCGGGAAAAATGTATTCTGCGCCGAAGGACGGCCGCAAGCCGCGACCCGTCCGTCCAGCTGCAGGGCACGGCCATTGCACGCCTCGCAGCTCGCCGCCAGAGAACCTGAGGGAGCAGCCATGTACTACGATGATGAGTCCGGCGCAGTCAATTTCATCGCCGGGATGCTGCTGGGCACCGTGCTGGGCGTGAGCCTGGCGCTGCTCGGTGCACCGCAGAGTGGAAAGCGGACGAGGAAGAATCTGGTGCGAGCCGTTACCAGCGCGCGGAGTGCGGCGGGGGACCGGTGGGAGGATATTGCCGATCAGGTCCAGCGGGTGGGCAGGAAGCGGATCCGCCTCTAGCGTGTCGACGGCCAACCAGCCAGCCCCCGCCCCGCCCCGGTATGGTCCGGATGACCTCGATGGAGTGCTGCGGCGTTCACTGCCGGATCGGCGCTTTGCCGTGGTCAGCAACCGTGAACCGTACGAGCACTACTGGGATGACTCTGCCGAAGCGGTCGACGTGCGACGTCCTGCGGGCGGACTGGTCGCGGCACTCGATCCGCTCATGCAGGCAGTCGGCGGCCTCTGGGTCGCATGGGGCAGCGGCGACCGTGACCGGGAAGAGGTCGGTGAAGGCGACCGCGTGCGCGTGCCGCCGGAGGATCCCGGATATACTCTGCGCCGCCTCTGGCTCAATCAGCAGGACGTCAATCAATACTATTACGGCTACGCCAATCAGTTTCTGTGGCCGCTGTGCCACCTGCGACCGGCGCTCACGCGGATGCGGGCGCGATACTGGAACACGTATGTCAGCGTAAATCAGCGGTTCGCCGAAGCGGTGCTGGCGGAGATCGAAGGCGGCGGAGCCGTGTGGTTCCAGGACTACCATCTCGCGCTCGCACCGCAGTATGTGCGCAGCCGCAGACCCGATCTGACGCTCGCCCATTTCTGGCACATTCCGTTTCCTCCTCTGGAGATCTTCCGAGTTGCCAGCAATGCACCCGAGCTGCTGCGCGGACTGCTCGCCAACGACATTGTGGGATTCCACCTGCCGCTCTTCGCAGACAACTTCATGCGCTGCGCCGAATCTCTGCTGCCGGAAGCACACGTCGACTGGAGCCGCCGCGCTGTGGAGCTGGAGGGACGTACGTGCTATGTCCGCGCTTTCCCCATCTCCATCGATGTCGACGAGTTCCGAACTGTAGCGACGCGGAGCGGAGCCGAAGCGCGCGTGCAGCGGCTACGGTCGCGCTATGCGCCGGAAGGCGGACTGCTCGGCGTCGGCGTCGACCGCATCGACTACTCGAAGGGTCTGGTGGAGAAGATCGAGGCGCTGGATATCCTCTTCGACAGCTATCCGGACCTCCGCGGTCGCTTCACGTTCGTGCAGATCGCGGTTCCGAGCAGAACCGCGATCGACGCGTACGACTGGCTGAACGAGAAGCTGGAGCGGGTGGTCTGGTCAATCAACGACAAATGGGGCGAGGGCGGCTGGCAGCCCGTGCACCTGCTGAAGGAGTCGATGTCGCAGGAGCGGCTCGCAAATTTCTATCGCGCTGCGGACCTGTGCTACGTGAACTCCCTGCAGGATGGAATGAATCTCGTCGCGAAGGAGTTCCTCGCGTGCCAGATAGATGACCCGGGTGGTGTGCTGGTGCTGTCGAAGTTCGCGGGCGCGGCCGAAGAGCTGGACGGCGCATACGAAGTGAACCCGTACGATCCGGAAGCGTCTGCCCACGGGCTGGCCGAGGTGCTGAGGATGTCGGCAGACGAGCGGCGTGACCGAATGCGCAGGCTCCACGGCTCGCTGCGCAGCATCTACGACTGGATGGTGGAGATCTTCGAGGGGTGGGGCGCTGTCGCGCGCGGGGATACCGCGCCGCTCTCTGACGCGGACCGGTGGAGTCGCACGCGGTGACACCATCACAGATCGTGCGGCGCAAGCGCGAGGGCGAAGCGCTGAGCGCCGCTGACATCCGCGCATTCTTCGAGGGCTATGAGTCAGGAGCCGTCGAGGAATACCAGATGTCTGCGTTTCTGATGGCGGTGTATTTTCAGGGCATGTCGCCCGCGGAGCTCGCGGTGCTCGTGGACGTCATGATCGGCTCTGGCGCAACAGCAGACCTCTCGGGCGTCGCGGGTGTGAAGGTGGACAAGCACTCGACCGGCGGGGTGGGTGACAAGGTGTCGATCGTGCTGGCGCCGCTCGTCGCATCGCTCGGCGTGCCCGTACCGATGATGAGCGGCCGCGGCCTGGGCCACACAGGCGGCACGGTCGACAAGCTCGAGACGATTCCCGGATTCCGCACCGATCTCTCGCTGAGCGAGTACGCCGATCAGATGGCGCGGATCGGGTGTGCGCTGATCGCGCAGACGCAGGAGGTGGCACCGCTCGACCGGCGTCTGTATGCGCTGCGGGATGTCACGGCCACTGTCGAATCGATTCCGCTCATCGCATCGAGCATCATGAGCAAGAAGCTCGCGGAAGGCCTCGACGCGCTCGTTCTCGACGTGAAGATGGGCAACGGCGCATTCATGCCTGAGGCCGAGCGCGCTGAAGAGCTCGCACGTACGATGATCCGGATCGGCACCGCGAGCGGCAAACGTATCGTCGCGCTGCTCACCGCAATGGACCGACCGCTCGGCTACGCGGTGGGCAACGCGATCGAAGTCGAGGAATGTGTGCTGCTGCTGCGCGGGGAAGGCCCCCCGGATGTGAGGGAGGTGACCCTTGCGCTCGCAGCGGAAATGCTGGTTCTCGGCGGTGCGGCAGCCGATACCGCTGCGGGGAGGGACCTCGCCGCAGGCGCGCTCGCAGACGGGCGCGCGCTGGAGAAGATGCGCTCTATCATTGAAGCACAGGGAGGCAACCCGGCCGTCCTCGACGATCCGGCGATCCTGCCGCAGGCGGAGGGCCGCACGGTTCTGCATGCACAGCGGAGCGGTACGGTGGAAGCGATGGATGTGCGGGCGATCGGTGAAGCCGCTGTCGGACTCGGTGCCGGCCGGCGCACGCTCGGTGCGCGCATCGATCCCGCCGTGGGCTTCCACATCACGGTGAAGCCCGGTGACGTGGTGGAGAAGGGACAGCCGATCGCGACCGTGTACGGGCGGGGCGGCAGCGCCGCCGAAGATGCGGCGCTGCGCGTGCTCGGTGCCATCAGGATTGGCGAAGGCCCTGCCGACGTCCTGCCGCTGATCGTCCGTCGCATGGATGAGGCGGACGGTCCGTCCTGAACATGCCGCGACTTCTGACGTTCGACACGACGCACCACGCGCTCATGGCCGAGCAGGTCGCCCGGGACAACGGACTCGCCGCGGAAGTGACGCCCGCACCCGCTGGATCGGGCGCGCTCTGCGACCTGGCCATCGAGTACCTGATCGACGAGGAGGATGCGCTCCTCGCCGCCTTGCGTTCCGCGGGGGTTGGCTTCCGGATATTTGATTCGGACTGACCGGCTGTCGGACGCGGAACCCATTCTGCAGAACGGCTCATCGACGATCCGGGCGTCTCGTGGCGCAGAGCGTCACGGTTGATCCGGGACACTCCCACGCGTC
>DATABQ010000062.1:0-3368 GCA_036259495.1 Longimicrobiales bacterium
CCCGTCGGCTCCAGGTTCAGCCCCACGACCTCGCAGCCGAGCTCCTCCAGGAGCCGCGGCAGAAGGACCGACCCGGCGCCATGGATGCACTCCAGCCCGACACGGAAGCGTCGCTTCCGCAACGGTTCCAGATCGAGGTACGGGATCCCGAGGACGGCCTGCAGGTGCCGCTGCACCGCGTCGACGTCGGTCACGACCTCGCCCAGCCCGTCCCACTTCGCCCGCTCGATCTCGCGGTCGTTCACGTATGCACGCATCAGCGGCGCCTCGTCCGCGTCCAGGAACATCCCCGCCGACGATGCCAGCTTGAGCGCGTTCCACTCGACCGGGTTGTGGCTCGCGGTCACGACGATCGCGCCGTCCGCACCCAGCGCCCCGATCGTATAGAGCGCCGTCGGCGTCGGCGCGACCCCGATCTCGATGACGTCGCACCCCACCGACTGCAGCGCACCCGCAACGATCCGGCTGAACATCGGCCCCGATGTTCGCGAGTCGCGACCCAGCACCACCTTCGGCCGCTCGCTCCCGCTCCGCTCCCGCACGTACGCGCCGAACGCGGACGCGAACCGCGCCACCACCTCCGGCGTCAGCCCGGCACCCACACGGCCGCGCACGCCGGACACGCTCACCATCAGATCGGACGGTATCTCAAATGCCATCGAACGGCCTCCGCGCCGTATGTGTTTCTGTCATCTCGGGGCGTGCTGTCGCAGGCCGCGCCGGTCCGGGAATCCTCCGTCGACTGCAAGCCGCGGGTCAGGACGCGACCGTGGCCGGGAAGGGTGCGCCAGAACTACTCCGAGGGCAACATCTGCACCAGCAGCGACTCCAGTGCGGCCGGGTTCTCCGCATTCACCCAGTGCCCGCCCGCGACACGGTGTACGAACGTCCGGCCGCTTATCGCCGCCGCCTCCGCGCGCTCCAGCGCCGCCCCGGAGAGAATGCGCGAGTCCTCCGCCTTTACCAGGTGGATCTCGGTCCCCTCCGGCGGTGTTTCGACGACATCCCAGGCATCGGTGTCGAAGAAGCTCAGCAGCAGCTCGCGGATGGAGTCGAAATCGAATCGCCAGCGGTAACCGCCGTCGTCGGACACGAGGTTTGTCGCCATCCACTGGGCGAGCATCTTCGGCTGACCGCGCTCCATCATCATGGATACGAGCTCGTCGCGACTGTCGAAGCGGCGTGGCAGGGACTCGAGCAGCTCGAGCATGTCCCACGCACTCCCGTCCGGCTCGCGCTCCTCCGGTGTGGAGTCGATCACCCAGACCTGCTTCGGCGGGCGCGGCGTGATGCCCGCATGCACGAGCGCGACCTTGCCGCCGAACGAATGGCCGAGGACGACGGCGGGCTCGAGCCCGGTGTGCTGCGCGAGCCGGTCGAGATCGGCGGCTGCCGCCTGAATCGTGTGTGGCTGCGCGAAGCCCTGAGACTCGCCGTGCTGCCGCAGGTCGATGAGCAGTGCGCCCCATTCCGGCCGCTCGCGAACGATGCGGCGAATGACGGACGCCCAGTTGCGGCCGGCGCCGTAGATACCGTGCAGCACGTACATCCATGCGCGCGGATCTGCGCCATCTGCGGTCACACGGTCGTGAGAAAGGATCGGATCGGCCACGCTCGCTCCATAGCTGGTGTCGCGCGCGCAGTGTATGACGGATTCGAGGCTCGCGCCAGCGCGTAAGCCCGGGTATGTTCGCAGCCGGACACCACCCGTCACACGAATGGAACGGCACATGGCGAAGGCACAGCGGTTCGGTACACTCGCGATTCACGCGGGCCAGCATCCTGAAGAGACGACCGGCGCAATCATGCCGCCGATCTTTCAGACATCGACGTACGTGCAGCCGAAGCTCGGCGAGCCGAAAGGCGGATACGAGTACGCGCGCGTGCAGAACCCGACACGCGAGGCGATGGAGCGCAACATCGCGGCGCTCGAGAGCGGCGCCCACGGCATGGCGTTCGCCAGCGGCATGGCTGCCATCGGCGCGATCGTGCAGCGGCTGTCCGCGGGCGATCACGTGATCTACGAGGAGAATGTCTACGGCGGAACGCACCGGTTTTTCGACAAGGTGATGCGGCGGCTCGGCCTCGACTTCACCGCAGTGGACTCGAGCGACGCGCAGCGCGTCGAGGACGCGATCAAGCCGAACACGAAGCTGATCCATCTCGAGACGCCGACCAACCCGATGATGAAACTGACCGACCTGTCGGCGATCGCGGACATCGCGGCGCGTCACGACGACATCCACATCGTCGTGGACAACACGTTCGCATCACCGTACAACCAGCGGCCGCTGGAGCTCGGCGCCGACATGGTCGTGCACTCGAGCACGAAGTACCTGAACGGCCACTCCGATGTCGTAGGCGGCATTGTCGTGACGAACGACGATGCGATCGCGGAGGAGCTGCGCTTCCTCCAGAAGGCCGCGGGTGCGGTCCCGGGCCCGTGGGACGCCTGGCTCGTGCTGCGCGGCACGAAGACGCTCGACGTGCGCATGGAGCGGCACAACCGGAACGGGGCACGCGTCGCCGAGTACCTGGCCGGGCGCGGCGACATCGAGAAGGTCTACTATCCTGGCCTGCCCGACCACCCGCAGCACGAGCTGGCGAAGCGACAGATGAAGGGCTTCACTGGCATGATCAGCATCGAGCTGGGCTCGCTCGAGCGGGCGACGCAGGTGGTGCAGAAGACACGGATCTTCTCGCTCGCTGAATCGCTCGGGGGAGTGGAGTCGCTGATTGGACATCCGGCCATCATGACGCACGCGTCCGTGCCGAAGGAGATGCGTGACCGGATGGGAATCAGCGATGGACTCGTGCGGCTGTCGGTGGGGATAGAGGATGTGGAGGACCTGGTGGAGGATCTGGAGGAAGCGCTCCGGACGCGGAACCCATCCTGACGGTTGGCCGGTTCCAACCGTCGGCTGCCCCGTTTGGCCATGGGTTGAATGCGTGCGTGGAGCGCGTGCATATCTTCCGAGGCCGTTCTGCAGAATGGGTTCCGCGTCCGGGGCCGAGACTGCGCGTCAGGCCGGCGAAACCGCCCGCACGGCCGCGTCCAAACGCCGTCTCGCGCGGCAGAGCTGCCCACGCGCCGCGTTGAAATGGCCCCTCGCACCGGCCGACGTGCCCGCCCGCCGGCAAAACGCCCAGCCGGCTGGCGAAACTGCCGCGTCCATTCGACCGTAGGCAGGACAGAACCCTCCAGGAGACGTCGACATGCCCGAAGTCTTTGAGCCCCGCTCTCACCGAATCCTGCGCGACATCGACCCGAGCGCATGGGAGCATCCAGCCGATCGCGCGGCGTTGCAGGCCGCGCGTCGCATTCCCGTCTTCGATCAGGTGCTGCGCACGATCTTCGGCCTCTTCGG
>DATABQ010000063.1:0-3707 GCA_036259495.1 Longimicrobiales bacterium
GACGAGCAGGGCGTGCCGCGGCTCGTGGCCGCCACGCATAGCGATCCGGCGCTCGCCGCGCGCCGGCGCGCGCTCGAAGATCGCTATCCCCCGGTTCCCCAGGATCGCGCCACGTTCGCGCAGGTGCTGCGGACCGGCGAGGTGATCCATATCGAGCCCGTCAGGGACGAAGACCTGCGGTCGATTGCGCGGGATGAGGGGCATTTCGAAGAGATGCGGTCGTTCGGCCTGAGGGCGCAGCTGAGCGTCCCGCTTCGCATCGAGGATCGTGTCTGCGGCGTGGTGACGCTCGGCCACGCTGAGTCGGGCCGCACGTTCGCCGAGACGGATATCACGCTCGCGCTCGAGCTCGGCCGCAGGGCGGGCAACGCCGTGGAGAACGCACGGCTGTATCAGGCGGCGCACCATGCGAGCGAAGCCAAGTCCGACTTCCTCGCCGTGATGTCGCACGAGTTGCGCACTCCGTTGAACGCGATCATAGGCTACAGCGATCTGCTGCTCATGGGCGTGCCCAACGGCGTGCCGGATCCTGCGCGCCGCCAGATCGAACGCATCCGCAGCGCGTCGACGAGTCTGCTGCATCTCGTGGAGGAGGTGCTGAGCTTCTCGCGTGTCGAAGCCGGCAAGGAGGACATTCGCATCTCGCCCGTCGATCTCGGCGTGGTCGTGCGCGAGTGTGTGGCGATGATCGAGCCGCTCGCATCGGAAAAGGGTCTCGAGCTCGACATCGATGTGCCCGAATCGCCTCTCAAGGTGGTGTCCGACGAACGCAAGATCCGTCAGATCCTCACGAACCTGCTGTCGAACGCCGTAAAGTTCACCCAGTCAGGACGCGTCGAAGTCGCAGCGCGTCGGAATGACGGCGAGGTCGCGATCGAGGTGCGTGACACGGGGATCGGTATCGCGTCGGAAAATCTCGAGCGGATCTTCGATCCGTTCTGGCAGGTCGAGCAGTCCGCCACGCGACGGTTCGGCGGCACCGGCCTCGGCCTCGGCGTCGCGCGCAAGCTTGCGAAGCTGCTCGAAGGACGGCTGGAGGTGACGAGCAGGCTCGACGAGGGCAGTGTATTCACGCTGGTACTGCCCGCGCACACGCCGGGCATGCAGCGCCTCGGATGAAGGACGCAGCGAAGCCGGCGGAATCGCAGAACGCAGACCGCATGATCGACGTGCCGCCGTCGCTCCGCTCCGCACGTGACGGCAACGGCAGGTTCGTGATACCGTGGCCTATGGAAGACAGTCCATCCCGCGGCATCCGCGACATCGCGCGCTGGTACGCCGAACGCATGCGTACAGGCGTGGCGCCGAACCCTCCGGCCGACGCATTTCCTCCTGCCGAGCCCGACATCGCCGCACCGCGGAATGCGACGGATGAGCTGCGCATCACCTGGATCGGGCATGCGACGTTCCTGATTCAGCTCGCGGGAATCACGATCCTGACCGACCCCATGTGGAGCCGCCGTGCATCTCCGATCGGCTGGGCAGGCCCGGCGCGACTGGTGCCGCCCGGCCTCGGCTTCGATGCGCTTCCGACCGTGGACGTCGTGGTGCTCTCGCACGACCATTACGATCATCTCGACAGTCGCACCGTGCGTCGCCTTCAGGCGCGCTTCGATCGCGAGCTCACGTGGGTGACGCCGCTCGGCTACGCCTCGTGGCTGCGCCGCTTCGGTGTCGAGAACGTCGTCGAGCTGGACTGGTGGGAGGCGGCGACCGTGAACACGCCGGGCGGGCCGCTCCAGGTGCGTGCGACGCCAGCGCAGCACTGGTCGAAGCGTTCACCGTTCGGAGAGCGGACGCGACTGTGGTCCGGCTTCGTTCTCAGTGCGGGTCCGCAGGCGCAGGTCTACTTCTGTGGCGACAGCGGTTACTTCGGTGGCTTCGATGCGATCGGCACGCTCGGCCCGTTCGCGGCGTCGCTCATGCCGATCGGTGCATATGACCCACGCTGGTTCATGAAGCCCGCGCACATGAATCCGGAAGAGGCGGTGCGCGCGTACACGCAGCTCGGCGATGGTGGCCTCTTCGTCGCGATGCATTATGCCACGTTCCGGCTGACGGACGAGCTTCCGCTCGAGCCGCAGCAGCGCGCGGATGCCGCGTGGCGCGATCTGGGACTGCCGCCCGACCGGCTCTGGATACCGCGCCACGGTGAAACGCGGATCATGCCAGTCGGCCGCTGACCTCACACAACCTGCGAATGCGATGCTTGCAAGCGAAGCCCTCTCGGACCTCGAGCTGCTGATCCGGTCCCGTTACGGCATCATTCACATCGACACGGTCGAGGAGGAGCGAACGGAGCTGCTGCTTCGTCACGTGTCCGACCGGCTGACGCTGCCGTTCTTCACATGGTCCCGCACGCGCGGCCTGTGCCGCGATGGCCAGGCGAACGGCGTCTACGAAACCCAGGATCCCGCACAGGCACTGGCGCACGTCGTAAGCTCCGACATGGCCGGGCTGTATCTGTTCCCCGCGTTCGACGGTCTCGCTACGAACGAGCTCATCGTGCACCGCTTGAAGGAAGTCGCCGAGGAGCTCGGCAAGCGACGTGGCGCACTGATCCTGACGGGCTCCTCACTCGAGCTGCACGAGACCGTGCGACGTCTGATCGCCGTCATGCAGCTGCCGGAGCCGGGACCGGAGGAGTTCCGCACGCTCGTCGGACACATCGCGCGCGATGTCGGCCGCACCCGCGCCGTGGAAATGGCGCTGACGGAGGAGGACGAGAACCTCCTGCTTACGGCGCTTCGCGGACTGTCGCTGCTGGAGGCGGAGAAGGTGCTCACGAAGGCGATGATCGAGGACCACCGCCTGACCGCAGACGACATCCTGCATGTCATCGACGCGAAGAAGCAGATCGTCGAACGCGAGGGCGTCCTGGAGTACTACCCGGCGGAGGAGTCTCTCGCAGAGGTCGCCGACCTCGCCGGCCTGAAGGAATGGCTGCGCAAGCGTCGCAATATCCTGAAGGACCCCGTCCGCGCAGCCGAGTTCGGCCTCACGTTTCCGAAGGGGCTGCTGCTGATCGGCGTGCCCGGTTGCGGCAAGAGCCTCTGCGCGCGCGCCGTCGCCACCGAGTGGGGCCTGCCACTGCTCCGCCTCGACACCGGCAGCCTTTACAACAAGTTCATTGGCGAGACAGAGAACAACTTCCGCCGTGCGATGCGTACGGCCGAACGACTCGCGCCGTGCGTGCTGTTCATCGACGAGCTGGAGAAGGCGTTCGCTGCCGGCGGCTCCGATGACGGCGGCGTGTCCATGCGCGTGCTCGGCACGTTCCTGTCCTGGCTTCAGGATCGGCAGGAAGACGTGTTCGTCGTCGCGACTGCGAACGACGTCTCGCGCCTGCCGCCCGAGTTCCTGCGCAAGGGCCGCTTCGACGAAACGTTCTTCGTCGATCTCCCCGACGCGGACACCCGCACCGAGATCCTGCGCATCCATCTGAAGCGCCGCGGCCAGGATCCTGATGCCTTCCGTCTCGACCTCATCACAACCGCCACCCACACGTTCAGCGGCGCCGAAGTAGAGCAGGTGATCGTCTCCGCCCTCTACACAGCTTTCAGCGACGGCACCGCGCTCACCACCGAGCACATGCTCCGCGAAGCCGCCGCCACGAGACCGCTCGCCACGATGATGGCCGAGAAGATCTCGGCGCTGAGGGAATGGGCGAAGGACCGGACGGTACCCGCGAACTGAACGCCGCGTGC
>DATABQ010000064.1:0-10130 GCA_036259495.1 Longimicrobiales bacterium
TGCACACCGCGAAGCTGCTCCGCATCTACCACGGTTTCTGAGGATCGTGAAAGATGGCGTACGACAGCGATTGCCGCCGCTATTGATACCGCGGCCACAATGGCGTTCAATACGCCATCCCGGAGCCTAGCCACGCGGCGTCACGATTTCACTAAGGCCAGGCACACTGCCCCTTGATCTGTCCCGGCACATCAGCACATTTCGAGCAGGAGATGCTACACCCGTTGATGGTCAGGCAGTCGTCCGGCGTGCATTCGAGGAAACTGGAAGGAGCCGCGTTCGCCTCGGCACTGGGCCGCCCGAAACCGATTGCGACCATCAGCATTGCAGCGATCCAGAGAAGCCGTTTCATGATACCTCCTTTGCGGGTAGGAGCGGAACGTGGGACTTTGAATATGTGAGAGCCAATCGGAGGAGTCAACGTTTTCACAATTGATCGACCTCACGGCCTTGCCTAGTGGGAACATCGCAACGGTTTCTGTGCTGCTATATTTGAGACACTTGGCGATGGAGACATCAACCGGGCCAACGCCGATGCCTCCTGCCCATGCCCCGTGCGTGCCGCATCGGATTCTCCAGCAGGTGCGTGGGCAGAAACAGTACGATGAGAAACATGACCAGCGCCGTACCCAGTCCGCCAGCGAGCAGCCACAGGCTGCGCACGGATATGAACGTGATTGCGGTGATCAGCGCAATCGTGAGCGCGAAGATACTGAGCAGGATACGGCGGACCTGTAGCGCGGCGAAGCGCTCCGCCTGGAGCAGGTCGCGCGGGTGGATGCGCACACGGAACTCCTCGCGCTCGGCGCGCGTGATGAGCTGACGCACGGCAAAGAACCCTGCGCGTGCCTCATCGACGATCGAGCGGGCGAATTCCTTCGGCTCGCGCGCGGTCGCCTGGAGGAGCTCGCTCTTCATCCGCTGCACGACGGGCCGCACGGTCTCGAGTCCGTTGAAGGCCGGGTCGTAGCGGAAGCCGATGCCCTCGAGCAGTGCGGCTGCGCGGAAAAAATACACGAGCTCGCGCGGCAGCATGAGCGGCCATGTGTAGAACGTGTCCATGATGTCGCGGATGAGCTCCTGCACCTGCCGCACACCCAACTCGCGCACACGCGCGACGATCACCAGGATCTCGGCGGCTGCATCGCGGATCTCCGCACGCGAGATCGCGGGGTCGATCATGCCGAGCTCGTACATCCCGCTGATCATGGCATCGATGTCCTCGCGCCCGGCGGCGAGTGCAACGCGCAGGATCCCCTCGCGCGTGGAGCGGGCGAGCTGGAACGCCATGCCCCAGTCGAGCAGCACGATCGTGCCGTCCTCCTGCACGAGGATGTTGCCGGGGTGCGGGTCCGCATGAACGAAGCCCTGGACCAGCAGCATGCGCAGATAGATCTCGGCGAGCGTCTGCATCATGTCGCGGAAATCGAGCTGGCCGGACTCGAAGCGATGTGCGAGACGGTCGACCTTGTCGCCGTCGACCCACTCCATCACGAGCAGACGGCGGCGCGTCAGCGCATCGTGAATTCGCGGTGCGCGAACGCGGGAGTCGCCGCCGAACTGACTCCGGAACTGCTCGACGTGACGTGCCTCCTCGCGGAAGTCCATCTCTTCGCTCACGCGCACGCTGAACTCGCGCACGACGTTCGTGAGCGCGCGCACGTGATGGTTAGGGAAGAGCACGTTGAGCAGGAGCAGCACGCGGAACGAGATGTCGAGGTCGAGCGCCACCAGCTCCTCGACGCCCGGGCGGAGCACCTTGATGGCGACCACCTCACCGTCGAGGTGCGCACGATGCACCTGCCCGAGACTCGCGGCCGCGACCGGCTCCGGCTCCAGCTCGCTGAAGACTTCGGATGCGGGCCGGCCGATCTCCGCTTCGATGACCCGGCAGATGTCCTCGAACGGGTCCGGCGGCACCTGATCCTGGAGCCGGCCGACTCTGCCGAGGTATGGCTCCGGCAGGATGTCGGCGCGCGCACTGAACACCTGCGCGAGCTTGATGAACGTGGGACCGAGAGATGCAATCGCGGTGGTGAGCCGCTCCGCGCGGCGCGTGTGGTGTTCCGGCGTCCGCGTCGCCGGGCCGCCAAACAGTATCCACCGACGCCGATCGCGTACGAATGCGAACACGAATGGCAGCAGGCGCCCGAGAACGGTGAAGCCGCGGCGCCAGCGTGTCATGAGTCGGGGGTAGCGGCGTGGTGCGCGGTGGCAGGACCGGCGCCGGACCCCGACAGGACTGCTGGCGGCGGCCTTATCCCCTCCGGCGATACGGCCCCTGCCGAGAGGATGTACGTGAACGCTTCGTCGACCGTCATGGCGATCTCACGGATGTATTCCGCGGGTACGATGATCAGAAAGCCCGTGGTCGGATTCGGCGCTGTCGGAACGAAGACACTGAACGATTCCGGCACGTGACGCTGGATCGCGAGGGGTGCAGGCGCCGAGAGGAAGCCGATCGCCCAGCGGCCGGGGGACGGATACTCGACGAGCACGACCTTCTTGAACGGCCGTGACTCCGCGCCGAACATCGTGCGGACGATGCGGTTCGCCGCAGTGTAGATGCGTCGGGTGAGCGGGATCCGTTCGAGCGTCGCATGCCACCACGCGACCACTCGTGAGCCGATCGCACGCTGTGCGGCGAATCCGATGCCCACGAGCAGCACGAACAGGACGAGCAGTCCCAGCCCCGGAATGACAAACGTCTCGCGACCGAGCAGACCGCCGAGCGCCGGGTAGAGGAACCGTCCGAGCAGTCCGTCCAGCACCTGGAAGATCCACCACAGAACCACCGCCGTTGCGGTGATCGGCGCAATGACGATCAGGCCGGCGATCAGATGCCTGCGGATCGACGGGCGTCTCATCCTTCCACCACCTGCTTCACGACTTTTTCCTGGAGCTGCCACATCTCCGATTTCAGCCGCTCACTGCCATCCGGATGATCGTGTCCGAGGATGTGCAGCGTGCCGTGGACCGCGAGGCGCGCGAGCTCCTCGGCGGCCGAGACTTCGTTCGAAATGGCCTGACGCAGTGCCTGATCGCATCCGATGTACACGTCGCCGACCGGATCCTCCCCCTCGCCGTACAGTGCAAACGAGATCACGTCCGTCACACCATCGTGCGACAGGAACTCGCGATTCATTGCAGTGATCTCCGCATCATCGAGAAGCGTGACAGACAATTCGGCATCGCGAACGTTCTCGTGCCGGAGCGCGGCGCGGGCCGCGCGTGCAATGAGCCGTCGGGCAGCGCTGTCAGGAACCACAGCGGCGGCGCGCTGCGTGAGCGCGGCACCCAGCTGAACGCGCACCGTGCGGGCCATCAGTCGCTCGAGCCGCTGGTGCGCGATGGCTCCGGCGTCGAGGTCACCTCGCGGGTGGCCGGATAGTCGATGCGGTGGTGATACATGCCGCTCAGAACGGACGTGAACTGTTCCTTGATCCGCGATATCTCGCGGAGCGTGAGTGGAGCATCCTCCAGCTGACCCTGGCTGATCTTCGCATCCACGATGCGGTCGACGAGCGCGCGGATGCGTTCCGGGGTGGGTTCCTGCAGGACCTTCATCGCCGACTCGACCGAATCGGCGAGCATCAGTATGGCCGTCTCGCGGATCTGCGGCTTCGGACCCGCGTACGCGAAGTCCCGGGCGACGAGCTCGGCATCGGGATTCGCCTGGCGCGCCTGGTCGTAGAAGAAGCCGATCGTCTGGGTGCCGTGATGCTCGGGAATGAAGCGACGAACGGACTCGGGCACCTTCGCCTGCTCGGCGAGCTTCATGCCCTCCGTGACGTGGGCGCGAACGATCTGGGCGGACTTGCGCGGGTCGATCTGCTCGTGCGGATTGCGGCCGCGTGCCTGATTCTCGATGAAGTACTGCGGCGTGGCCATCTTGCCGACGTCGTGGTAATACGCGCCGACGCGCACGAGCAGTGAGTTCGCGTCGATCTCGCGCGCTGCCGCTTCGGCCAGGTTCGCTACGTTGATGGAGTGCGCGTACGTGCCGGGCGCCTCGAGCGACAGCCGCTTCAGCAGCGGACGGTTCAGATCGGCGAGCTCGAGCAGCGTCTGATCGGTCGTGATCTTCGTGAACGCCTCGAAGAGCGGCAGGAATCCCATGGCGATGAGTGCGCTGGCGACGCCGTTGACGCCGCCCCACATGATGCACCTCATCAGCTCGCTGGTGTCGCGGATGCCAAGGAGTGCGAGAGCGATGCACGTCAGCGCGTAGACCGCCGCGACGACTGCGCCGAGCACCAGTCCCTGCGAGCGCCGCCGTACGACCCGCACGCTGAGCGCGGCGGCGCTGCCTCCCAGCAGCATCACCATGCGCGCGCTCATGCTGAGGAAGGGCTCCTGAACCGACAGCACGGCCGCGAGCACCAGCGCCAGGTTGAGCGCCATGCGGCCGTCCCACAGCGCCGCGACCACCAGTACGGGAAACGCGATCGGCACGAGCTCGACCGGCGACTGCGTCGTCCTGATCACGGCCGCAGCGGCGCAAACGATCACGATCAGCAGCGCGATGACCAGCACGTGCCGCACGTTGTCGTAGACGGCCGGCCGGTAGAACAGGAGGAGGAACCCGAAGATCGACAGCGTCATCGCGTGCAGGATGAATGTGCCGATCTGCTGACCGTAACGGGGGACGCCCTCGCCGAGCGCGCCCGTGCGCTGCATGTGCCGGCGATATGCATCGAGCCGTTCGAGCTCGCGATCACGGATCTGCTCGTGCGCTGCGACGACGCGCTCGCCTGCGAGCACCTCGGCCTGGATGGTCGGAACTTCCAGGCGGGCCTGCTCCCGGGCGGCGGCAGTACGCTCCCGGTCCAGCTTGATGCTTCCTTCGCTGAAGAGAATCACCGCCAGGCGCTGAAACTCGGCGAGTCCCGGCGGCGCCGATTCCGGGAGGTATTCATTGGCGCGGTTCCGCAGGGCGGTCTGCGTGCGCACGTCGCTCCGCTCGATCAGGCTCTCACGCCCGTCGCGCACAATGCGCCACTGGGGCGCGGTGTTGTCCGCGTAATCGTTGTCCGACACGATGCCGAGCGGAAGCTCTTCCTCCATCGTGCGCTCCAGCGAGCGCAGCAGCGTCCTGCGATTGGCCGGCTCCAGCAGCAGGTCGACCGCAGCGGGATTCACTACGAACCCGTACGTCATCAGGAGGCGCCGAACACTCTCGCGCCGCTCCGTGTCGTTCTCACCGACCGCGGCTGCGCTGTCGATGTGGCTCATGAACTCACGCACGCGGTGGAGCACCGTGTCGACCGCGGTCGGATCGTATCGGAACACGGGAGCGACTGCGGCCGCGGCCTCGTCCCGCTCCTGCGTCAGCTGCGCCGGCGACTTCGGAATCGCGAACGCCTCCTGGGCGATGAGATCTTCCTGCGGCACGTTCCCGCGCTCGTACTGCGGGAAGTCGGGGGCGGGCGCACCCGGGAAGAGCACATGGAGGAGGAACGCCAGCCCGAGCAGCAGTGCGACGCGAAATGCGTGATGGATGACCGCGTCCGGCCAGACGTGCTCCGGCCGGGCGCTGAGTGCGCGCATGAAGTCGCTCAGGCGATCAGGCACGTCAGCCCTCCCGCGGATCCTCGTCCGCCGTCGCGTACGCCCGGATGATGTCCTTCACCAGGCGATGACGCACGACGTCGACCTCAGTGAGGTAAACGAACTCGATGCCATCGATGCCGCGAAGTATGCGCTCGACCTGAAGCAGCCCCGAATCGTCGGGACGCGGGAGGTCGATCTGCGTCTTGTCACCGGTGATAACGACACGCGAGTTCAGGCCGAGCCGCGTCAGGAACATCTTCATCTGCGCCGATGTCGCGTTCTGCGCTTCGTCCAGGATGACGAACGCATCGGCGAGCGTGCGGCCGCGCATGTATGCGAGCGGCGACACCTCGATGGTGCGGGCCTCTAGCGCACGCTTCACCCAGTCCGACGGCATGATGTCCTCCAGCGCATCGTACAGCGGCCGGAGGTACGGGTCGACCTTCTCCTGCAGATCTCCCGGCAGGAAGCCGAGATTCTCACCGGCCTCAACGGCCGGCCGGGCGAGGATGATGCGCTTCACGCGGTTCTTGCGCAGCGCGTCGACAGCGGCAGCGACCGCCAGGTACGTCTTGCCGGTACCGGCCGGTCCGATCGCAATGACGATGTCGTTGTTGACGATCGCGTCGAGGTACTCGCGCTGCCCCTCCGACTTCGATCCGATCAGCTTCTTCAGACCGGCGAAGAGTACCTGCTCCTCCTCGCGCGCGACGCCGTTGCGCTTGACCGGTCGTGCGCCGTGCGGGCGCTGCGTCTCGGTCGCGAAGCTGCGGCGGATCTCATCGGCATCGAACGGCTGCCCGATGCGCGCCTGCTGAATCATGTGCTCGGCGACAGGCAGTGCGCGCTCCACATCGCTCACGTCGCCGGACAGGATCAGATCGTCGCCGCGCAGTATGACACGGCAGCCGGAGAGCTTTGCGAGCTCCTGCAGATTCGAGTCGTTGACTCCGCCGAGCAGGAGGTAGTCGGCGCCCTCCGCCGCGAGGCGGTGTTCTACAGTCGTGCTATCCACCAGTTGCCTGTGCTCCTTCCATGGCGATCGTACGGATATGCAGCTCAGCCAGCTCAGCTTCATCGACCGATGACGGGGCGCCTTCGAACAGCGCGCGCGCCGCGGTCGTCTTCGGGAACGCGATGACATCGCGCAGACTCTGCGCGCCGATCAGCAGCATGACCAGACGGTCGAAGCCGAAGGCGAATCCGCCGTGCGGCGGCACACCGTAGCGGAACGCCTCGAGCAGGAACCCGAAGCGACGATCCGCCTCGGCTGCATCGATGCCGAGCGCCTGGAACATCGCACGCTGGAGCGCGGCATCGTGGATTCGAATCGATCCGCTGGCGAGCTCGTTACCGTTGTAAACGGCGTCGTACGCACGCGACGACAATCCGCGCGAATACAGCTCCCATGCGGCCGCGCTGTCCGGCGGCCCCTGGCTCGTGGCGTCGAGCACTGCCTGCATGGCATCGTCGGACGGGGCCGTGAACGGATGATGCGCCGCGGCGAGCCGCTCGTTGTCACCGTCCCACTCGAAGAGCGGGAATCCGGTGATCCATACCCACGCATGCGCCGCGGGATCACGCAGGCCGCGCCTGTCGGCGACATGCCGGCGCAGCGCATCCAGTGCGACCTCTGCGCCGCCGAGTGCACGACTGCGATCGCCAGCCCCGGGCACAGCGGAACGGAAATGCCCGACGACAGCGACGAACAGATCGCCGTCACGTATCGCGGTCGCTTCATCGAAGGCGGCCCTGCGCGCGTCGTCGAGCGCCTTCGCCAGCGGACCGCTCACGCCGTCCGCAGTGCGCTTGAGGTAGAGCGCGCCGCCCGCACCCGCACCACGCGCGATCACGGTCAGCTCGTCCAGCTCCTTCCGTGACAGGGCAGAGCCGCCTTCGACGACGATACCCCGTACCCGTGCGCCGGATTCGATCGCGTCCTGAACGACGCGGAAGTCGGAGCCGGTCAGCGCATCCGTCACGTCGACGAACGGCATGCCGAACCGTAGGTCCGGCTTGTCCGTGCCGTAACGCTCGAGGGACTCGGTATACGTCAGCCGCGGGAACGGCACAGGCAGCTCGACATCGAGGATCTCCCGCCAGAGGGCGGCGATCATGCGCTCCGCCACGCCGAACACATCCTCCTCATCGACGAACGACATCTCGGCGTCGATCTGGGTGAACTCCGGCTGCCTGTCGGCGCGCAGGTCCTCGTCACGGAGACAGCGCGCGATCTGGAAATACCGGTCGTAGCCGGAGACCATCAGCAGCTGCTTGTAGATCTGCGGGGACTGTGGCAGCGCATAGAACTCGCCCGGATGCACGCGGCTCGGCACGAGGTAGTCGCGCGCGCCCTCGGGCGTGCGGCGGGTCAGCATGGGCGTGTCGATCTCCCAGAACCCCTCGTCGCTCAGGAACCGGCGCACGACCTGAAACGCGCGGTGTCGCGCACCGAGCGCCTGCTGAAGCTCCGCGCGGCGCAGATCGAGATAGCGGTAGCGCAGCCGCAGCTCCTCGGCGGCCAGCTCGTCCGCCCCGCCGCGAGCCACCTGGATCGGCGGTGTCGCGGATTCCGCCAGCACCTCCAGCGCAGCCACGTGGACCTCCACGTCGCCGGTGGGCATGTCGGGATTCGCGTTCGTGCCCGGCCGCCGCACCACCTCGCCCTCGACTGCGATCACCCACTCGACGCCCAGCCGTTTCGCCGATTCCATCACGTCAGGCGGCGTCCAGTCGGGTCCGAAGGAGAGCTGTACGCGCCCATCGCGATCACGGAGATCGACGAAGATGAGACCGCCCAGGTCCCGCCGCCGATGCACCCAGCCGGCCAGACGCACACGCGTGCCGGCATCCGCGCCCCGCAGGGATCCGACCGTCCTGGTCCGGAATACAGTTGCTCTATTCGTCATGTCTGTCATCGTCGTCATTCCTGCGCCTGCGCGCCATGCGCAGGGCGATGAATACTCCAGTCGATGCGCCACTCAGATCGGCGACCCAGTCCGCCACGTCCGCCGTCCGGCCCGGCAGCGCGCTCTGTCGCCGCTCGTCCGCCACACCCAGCAGCAGCGCGATCAATGCCGGCAGGAGCCATGCTCCGCGCCAGCCGACGGCCGACCAGCCGCGCGCGAGGAGGAAGCCGAGGACTCCGTACATGGTGAAGTGCGCCACCTTGTCGAGCCCGAAGCCGCCGGGTACGTCCGGCGTCGACTCCATTCCGCCGATCATCCAGACGGCCGCAGCCCAGATGAGTGCGGGCGCGAACGCGCGCACGCTATTGCGCACGGTGATCCCATCGGCTGCGGCGGAACCCTGAAAGATGGCGCACCCG
Organism: Longimicrobiales bacterium; assembly: GCA_036259495.1. GTDB lineage: Bacteria > Gemmatimonadota > Gemmatimonadetes > Longimicrobiales > RSA9 > SH-MAG3. Next base: position 8,882 of record DATABQ010000064.1, read on the forward strand.
CAGGGCGGCCACAAGCAAGCGGCGGCGCCGGGGTCGCCCGGGCCGCGGACTTTCGGTAGGTTCAGGCATGGCAGGAAAATTGACCCCGGGCGCCCAGGGCAGACTGGCGATCGTCAACGAATTCGCGAACCGCGTCCAGCGCGTGCACGGGCTGGTCGAGCAGTTCGCGACGTCGAAAACGAATCCGGAGCAGTTCGTGATGCCGATGACGCGCAACTTCTCACAGTTGAAGATGATGTTCATGGGTGCGGGGCTGGACGCGATGTCGCAGCTGTGCGGCTCCATGGAGATCGCATCGAAGCGCGGCCTCTCCCACATGCAGAAGGTGAGGATCCTGCGCGAAGGCGTGGGGTCGCTGAGGTTCCAGCTGGAGATGGAACAGCGCGCCATCGTGAGCGATGACAAGGCGCGTCAGGCGCGTGAGGCTGCGGCAGAGGAAAAATCCTAGAGCGTTGAGCCGGAGTTCGCGTCGGCTCGGGCGCGGCGGGGTTTCGCGACAAGTGTATCAGGCCGTTGCAACAGATTCCGCTTCCTTCAGCGCGTCCATGAATTCCTGTGCGGTGCGCGCCGCCACCAGCCTGTCGCGCACCTCGTCCTTCCGCACCAGCCGCGAGATCCGGCTCAGGGCCTTGATGTGCGGCCCTGCTGCGGATTCCGGACCGACCAGCAGAAAGAACAGACTCACCGGCTGGCCGTCGAGCGCATCGAAATCGACCGGCTCGGCGGAGCGGCCCGCTGCCATGCGCAGATCGCCGACCGCGGAAGACTTGCCGTGCGGTATCGCCACGCCGTGGCCGATCCCCGTCGAGAGCACCGCCTCCCGCTCCCGCACTGCACGCAGCACGTCCTCTCGCGCCGGCTCGCCGGCCGGAGCAGCGGCTACCGACACCAGCTCGCGCAGCAGGTCATCCTTGTTCTGAGATTCGAGCGGAATCTTGATCCGATCGATCGACAGCAGCTCAGTCAACAGCAATGGCCCGCCTCACAAACGACCGCAGGGTTACCACGAAAATCGCAATTCCGCTAAGTTAACGAGGGGCCAGAAAGGCAACAAGCGGACCGTTCTGTCAGCGATCGGGGATAATGGCGGAAACCACGGACATGCCGGACCTGCTGAGCATGCTGCCCGACGAGGCGGAGACGGCGCTCGCCGCGCATTTCGTCGCGTATGGCGAGCGGCCGTTTCGCGTGCGCCAGGTGATGGCGTGGCTGTATCAGCGCGACGCGATGTCGTTCGACGAGATGACCG
>DATABQ010000065.1:0-2761 GCA_036259495.1 Longimicrobiales bacterium
AGGAAACGCGTCCGCGAAACTCACGCGGCCGCCATGCGGCGCATACGCCTCCGGCAGCGGCCGCACCGCGGTCTCCGGCATGTACACCACGCGCGCCTCACGGCCGAGATGCCGTGTCATGAACGCAGCCGCATCGCCACCGCAGTCCGTCGCCGCCACCTCATCCGCCCACACGCGTACGCGCGCCGCTTCACCGCCGGCTGCCGGACCCAGTGGCAGGCGCAGCTCACCGGCTGACGCAGACCTCAGCACGAGCTGATCCGCCTCCAGCGCAGGCACCACCTGCCCCAGCATCGGATCGCCCCGCTGCGACAGGAACCCGCCGTTCCCGTCCACCACCATCCACCTGCGGTCGTGCACCGGACCAAAGGAATCGAGCTCCCACTCATCGACTCGCATCCCCGCGCCGCCTTTCAGTGGATAAACCCACAGACTGTCGATCACCATGGACGCATTCCCTGTGCTGTGGAAAGGACGAGTTGTCGGACGTATCGCATCCTAAGCCGGCGCCCTGCACCGCGCGATACATCCCCCCACCGCAACATCCCGCAGTACTTCTCCCGCAGGCTCCTCGCTATCCGGTGTGGGTGTCGCTTCGGGTGCTCGGATTCTGGCGCGGAGAGAGTCGGTCGGACGGCGGTCAACCCTCCATCTGCGAGGCGCGACTGTTGATCCTGGAGGATTGGACGACCCCATGAGGGTCAATGCTCCAGAGGTGCCGCCGCTATCCGGGTAGATGGAAGCTTGACTACGTTATGAGCGGCAAACCGTCCGTGTAGCGCGCTCTCGCGCACCGGATGGAAGATTTCCTGCTGTCAGTCGCACTCTGGGAGCCGTTAGACCGGTAGTAATGCGGCAATACCGGCCCGACCGCCTGATCCCGTGCTCATCCGCAGTCACCACCACTGCCAATGCTCGACCGGGATTTCCTTCGCAAGTGACAACAGTCGCTACCCACGCCAAACAGCGATGAGGCCCAAAAAACCGGGCCGCCCTTTCGGACGGCCCGGCGTGTCTCTTCGGGATGAAGAGCCGATCTGATCAGCCCATATCGATGAGCGCCTGAGCCATCGCTATGTAATCATTCACGTTCTGGAGCAGAGTGGCACGCTGCGCCGCCTGCTCGGTGTATGCAGCCGCACCTTCCAGCAGCACCTTCGCGCGCTGGAGCATCGGCATGGCGCGGCGTGCCGGCGCGGCCGTGGTGGCCTCGCGCAGGATTGCATCGGCCTGCCTGACCAGTGCGTAGCCGTTGAAGAAGTTGATCATGCCGATGGTGCGCTCGGACTTGCCAATCTCACGGGCCGCGGCGAAGAACCGCATTGCGCCCTCGGGATTGCCGTCCTGAATGACATTGTATCCGCGCACTGCCATCTGCTGAGCGAGGTTCTCCGCCTGATCAGCAGGCAGCGAATTCGACGCGAGACCCGCCTTCACGGCAGCGACAGCCTGATCGAGCTGACCCTCACCGAACAGCATCACGGCCTTGCGGAACGCGATGCCCGGAAGATCCGGGTCGAGCTGTGCTGCACGATCCATCGCAGCGATTGCCTCTTCGGTGCGGCCGGCCTCGCGCAGCACGTCGGAATAGACGAGCCACGTCTGTCCGTCCTCCGAGGCTGCCGTTGCACGCGCGCCCAGCGCGAGTGCCTGCGCCTCGTTGCCCACGTTCTTGTACGCGAGCATCATGTTGCGCAGCACCGTCGGGTCGGCCGAGTCACCCTTCATCTCGACGCTCCGGTTGTAGAACTGGAGTGCCTTCTCGAAGAACGCGTTGGCCTGATCGGTGTTGCCGTTCATGGGACCACCCTGCAGAGCCTCGAGACCCGCGTTCATCGCGAAGTGACCGCTGTACTCGAGCATGGCAGCGCTCGCATCGGGCGATATCGCGGCCTCCTCGACGAGGCGCAGCGCGCCTGCGGGGTCACCGGCGTTCGCGAGGTCGTGCGCAATGCTGAGTCGCACGTTCTCATCACCCGGGTTCAGCTCGAGGTACTCCCTGAAGTACTGCTGCGACAGATCGTCACGGTCGAGCTTCGACGCGAGGATACCCGCGGCGAGCATCGCGTCCGTGTTCAGCGGCTCGATCTCCAGCACGCGCTGGTATGCCTCGAGTGCCTCTTCATTGCGATCCATGTTCATCAGAGCCGAGCCGCGCGCATAGTGCGCCGACACCGACTTCGGATTCAGCTCGACCGCCTGGTTGCACAGGTCGAGCGCGTTCTGCCAGTTCTGGCTCCTGATGTTCTCATCGCAGTACAGAACGAGCGAGATCTGACGCACGTACGTACCGAACGCGTCGACGACCTGACCGGCCGACTCTTCCGGTGAAACGAACGCGAACTGCGGAACGTCGAACGCATCACCACCCGCGAGCGGATGGAAGCTGGCCGTAACCGCTCCCGTCGTCTCATCGAGCGTGCCACACAGCACGAGCTGGGCGAGATCCGACTGTGCTGCGAGCTGACGCCACTTGATGCAGTTCATCTCGTCTTCATCGAGCTCGTACTGATCCAGCGCATCCTCCCAGTCATCCTCCTCGACAGGAGCGTGCGTCGGCATCTCGTTGATCTCCTCGCGAACCCGCTCGGCGAGGCGCTCACCGTTCTTCGTCGATTCGCCCTCGGCGTTCACGAACGACGGCACGAGCACGCGCATGCGGCTCTGCACCTGCGCGGACGCCGGCAGTGCAGCTCCGGCGAGCATCGCGCACGCCATCAGTGCGACTCCGACGATGGTCTGACGTGGATTGAATTTGCGC
>DATABQ010000066.1:0-2044 GCA_036259495.1 Longimicrobiales bacterium
CGACGGTCAGCGGTCCGGTATGGTCGCCCGATGGGCGGCGCATCGCATATTTCGCGAACACCGATGATGCGACGCACATCCATGTGGCCGAAGTGCCGGGCGGCCAGTCGCGCCAGATCACGCGCACACCCGTGCTCGCCACGCTGAACACGCGCATCGAGTGGACGTCCGACGGTGCCGGTATCGTTACTGTGCTGGTGCCCGATGACCGCGGTGCCGTGCCGGCAGCGCCTGCCGTGCCGTCCGGCCCGCAGGTGCGGCTGACGACCGAGGGCGACAACCGGCTGCGCACGTACGCCAGCCTGCTCGAATGGCCGCACGAGAAGGCGCTGCTCGAGTACTACGCCACCGGACAGCTGGCGCTCATCGACGTCGACTCCCGCTCCGTGCGCACCATCGGCGCACCTGCGATGATCCGGCGCGTCGATGTGGGGCCGCGCGGCGAATACGTCCGCATCACGACCGTACAGAAGCCGTTCAGCTACATCGTGCCGGTCAACAACTTCGCGACGAAGGAAGAGCTGTGGTCGGCGGACGGCCGTGTCATCGCCGAGCTGTCGAGCCGCCCGCTGAACAACGGGATCCGGAGCGGGCGCGATGATGATGACGACGATGATCAGGACGACGACGCCGACATGCGCAACATCGAGTGGCGTCCGGACGGTGCCGGGCTCAGCTATCTGCAGCAGGAGCCGGCGGCCGACAGCGCCGATGCGGACAGCACCGATGCCGACAGCAGGAACACGGAACGTGATGGCGATGAGCGAGGCTCGAGCCAGCGCAGCGATCGCGTGATGCTCTGGGCGCCGCCGTTCAACGAGACCAGCCGCTCGGTCGTCTATGAGAGCAGCAGTCGCATTTCGAGCGTCCGCTACTCCGCCGATGCGAGCGTTCTGTTCATCACGGAAGGCAGCGGCTCGAGCCAGCACCAGTATGCAGTCTTCCTGAGCGACCCCGAGACGAAGTACACGATCGTCCGCAGGGGCAGCGACGACTTTTACGACAACCCCGGCTCGCTCATGACGATGCCGGGGCCGCTCGGCTACGAAGTGGTGCGGATGTCGGCCGACGAGCGCAGCGTGTATCTCAGCGGGATGAAGTACTACGAAAATCCCGAGGAGCAGGCGCCGCATCCGTTCATCGACCGCGTCGAGATCGCCACGGGCACCACGGCGCGCATCTACGAGGGTGAAAACGAAGCGACTTCGGAGCGGCTGGTCGCATTGATCGATGCAGATGCGCCGCGCGTGATCGTCACCCGCGAATCGCCGACCCAGGTGCCTGACGCCTACGTCCGCGAGGCAAACGGTGAGCTGCGCAGGATCACGAACAATCGCGACTACAACCCCGCAGTGACGAACGCGCAGCGTCGTCGCTACACGGTGGCGCGCGCGGACGGACTCTCGTTCAAGGTCGATGTGACGCTGCCCGCCGACTATCGCGCAGGCACGCGCCTGCCGGCAATGTTCTGGTTCTATCCGCGCGAGTATACGGATCAGGAAGACTACGACGAGTCGCTCCGCAGGTACGACAGGAACGAGTTCCCGTCGGTCGGCGTGCGCTCGATGGACTACCTGACGATGCTAGGCTACGCGGTAGTGGAGCCGGATGCGCCGATCGTCGGCGAGAGCGGGCGCATGAACGACAACTATGTGCACGACCTGCGGAACAACCTGGCGGCCGTGATCGATCATCTCGACGAGGAAGGCATCATCGATCGCAGCCGGCTCGCGGTCGGCGGGCACAGCTACGGCGCGTTCTCGACGGTCAACGCGATGGTGCACACGCCGTTCTTCCGTGCCGGTATCGCAGGCGATGGCAACTACAATCGCACACTCACGCCGCTCGGCTTCCAGAGCGAGCGCCGCGACCTGTACAGCGGCCGCGAGACGTACCTTTCGATGTCGCCCTACCTGTACGCGAACAATCTGACAGGCGCGCTGCTGATGTATCATGGCATGGACGACCAGAACGTGGGCACGCACCCGATCAACTCGGAGCGTCTGTTCCACGCGCTGAACGGTCTCGGCAAGACGGCGTCGCT
>DATABQ010000067.1:0-11646 GCA_036259495.1 Longimicrobiales bacterium
ATACGGTCTGTCGCAGGGCGAGTTCGCGATCATGGAGGCGCTGTATCACAAGGGTCCGCTGCTGCTGGGCGAGGTGCAGCGGAAGATTCTGGTGTCGAGCGGGGGCGTGACGTATCTGGTGGACCGGCTGGAAGCGAACGGGCTGGTTGCACGTCGCGAGAGCGAAACCGATCGACGCGCGCGGTATGCGACGCTGACGCGGAAGGGTGAGCAGTTCATGAGGAAGATCTTCCCGGGTCATGCGGCAGCGCTGGAACGTGCGGTGGCGGGACTCTCGACGGCGGAGAAGAAGCAGGCGGTGGAGCTGCTGCGCAAGCTCGGCCGGAGCGCAGCGGAATCGAGAACAGGGGAGGACGCATGACCATGCCGCACAAAGAAGCCCTTCCGGCTGAGGTCTACATCCCGACGGACGCGGGCGATGGCGTGCCTGTCGTGGTGCTGCTGCACGGCCGCGGGTCCGACCGCACTGATCTGTTTTCGATGCGGCCGTTCTTTCCCCCCGAGTGGGCGGTGATTGCACCGGATGCGCCGTTTGCCGCGGAGCCGTGGGGATACGGGCCCGGTCGCGCGTGGTATCGCTACCTCGGCCGCAACACGCCGGAGCCGGAGAGTTTCACAGCCAGTCTGCAAGCGATCGACCGATTGCTCGATGCGCTGCCCGATACGCTGGGGCGTCAGCCGGGGCCGGTAGGGGTGGGCGGATTCTCGCAGGGCGGCACGGTGAGCCTGGGCTATGCGCTGTCGCACCCGGACCGGTCGCTCGATGTGCTCAACTTCAGCGGCTTCCTCGCCGATCATCCTTCCGTCGTGCCTGCACCGGACGCGGTCGCGAACGCTCGCATCTTCTGGGGCCATGGCACTGCGGATCCCGCGATTCCGTTCGAGCTTGCGATCGAAGGTCGCGAGCTGCTGCGCGAGGCCGGTGCCGATCTCGAAGCGCGTGACTACGCGATCGGCCACAGCATCAGCCAGGACGAGCTGCACGACGCGGTGGCGTGGCTCGAGCGGGGCCTCAGCGCGCGTTCCTGACGGCAGTGGCCGCCCGCTCTCTTCCGGATGGCTTGGATGCTGCATGGTAAAGTGCTGTCGTACTGGCACTTAACAGGAGGGCATATGCCGGATCGCAGCAGGGACACGAGAGACGACGTACGCGACCAGAACCCCGGCGCGGGCGAACAGGCAGGCGAAGGAGTGGGCGGCATCGGCGGCACACTCGCGGGCGCGGGTATCGGATCGGTCGCCGGACCGGTCGGCACGATCATCGGCGGCCTCGCGGGCGCAGTCGGCGGCTGGTGGGCCGGTGAGAAGGCCGGACGCGCGATCGAGGACATGGGTGAGCACGACGACGATTACCGTCGTCATCACACCGAAGCCGCGCGCTCGGATTTCGATTACGACGAGGCGCGCATCGGGTACGGCGTTGGTCACGTGGCCGGCCGGAACCCGGACTACAAGGGCCGCGCGTTCGATGACATCGATCCGGACCTGCGGCGCGGCTGGCGTTACGAGAACCGGGATTACGACGCGATGCGGCCGTACGTGAAGTACGGCTATGAGCGGACGTCACGGAAGCGGTAACTGCAGCCTGGTTGTGGGATCGGGAGTGGGAGTGTTATGGGTCAGGCAGTGGGAGTGGGAGTGGTGGGCGTGGGCTCACCCGCTTCCACCCCCACGCCCTGTAATACTCCCACTCCCGATCCCACTACCATTTCGTACCCGAATCAGTCCTTCCTGAGCAACTGAAGCAATCAGCACACCCTCGCTCGTGTAGATGGAGCCGCGGGCGAAGCCGCGCGCGCCGGCTGCGGCGGGGCTGTCCATCGTATAGAGCATCCAGTCGTCGGCGCGGAATGGTCGGTGGAACCATATCGAATGATCGAGCGTCGCGGCCTGCAGCTGGGGACTCCTGATGCCGAGTCCGTGGGGCTGGATGGTCGTGGCGAGGATGCCGTAATCGGAGGCGTATGCGAGTGCGGCCTGATGGCTGATCAGGGCGTCGGGCATCGCACCGACCGCGCGCAGCCACATCTGGCGGACGGGCTCGCGTGGCGAGTCATCGAATGGATCTACATCGACGAGTCGGAAATCGAACGGCCGGTCCTGCGTGAGCACGTCGCGAACCGACTCCGGGATCAGGTGCGCATTCTCCCGGATGTAAGCGATCTCGGGCTTGAGGTCCGCTGCCGGCGTTACGACCGGCATCTCCGACTGGTGCTCGAGACCATCCTCGAGGCGGTGGAACGATGCGGACATGTTGAACACGGCCTGACCGTGCTGAATGGCCGTAACCCGGCGGGTGGTGAAGCTCTTGCCATCGCGGAGGCGATCGACGAAGTAGACGATCGGGGCATCGAGGTCGCCGGGCAGGATGAAGTAGCCGTGCATCGAGTGCGCGACACGGTCCGGCTCGACCGTGCGCTCTGCGGCGACGAGCGCCTGGGCCATGACCTGGCCGCCGAAGACGCGACCGCTGCCGATGTCGCGGTTACGGCCGCGGTAGATGTTGAACTCGATCGGCTCGAGATCGAGAAGATGGAGGAGGTGCTCGATGTTGTAGCTCATGTCGGACGCGGAACCCCTTCTGCAGAATGGCTCAGGTGAAAACGGCGGTGTCCCTCTCTCACATGTGATGCATGTTCGACGGGGTCACGGCAATATAAGTGGAAGCCATTCTGCATAACGGGTTCCGCGTCCGGCTTCTGATTCCCAACATCCGTTTCCCGTCGCGGCAATGCTACACTCTGCCGGGCCCGCAGGACACCACTGACCGATCGCAAGCGCACCCGGCACTGTGCCTGATATGCAGCATCCCGGTGTCACGAAATGACTTTCGGACGGCATGCCCGGGGCTTGACTTTCCGCACAGTTTTTGCTCCCCATGCCGTTGCACAACGAATGTGAGCAGGACGCCCCACTCCCCGACCTACTGAGGGCCACATGTCCGCACGCCGCATCGTTTTCCCGTTGCTTCTCGTCACAGCCTTCGCTCTCCCTGCTCCTGTAGCGGCGCAGATCGGTTTTGATGACGTCGTCGTTCCCCAGGGCGGGTGTGTGGGGCCGGGCCTAGGTGAGTACGTCGATGACGTATGGGTTGGTGACTACGCCGGCTTCACGTGGACCAACATGTATGCGTGTGACGACGATCTCGCGGTGGCAGGGTTTGCGGCCGCAGTGGTTTCCGGATCACAGGCGGCAGTCAACGGCTTCGGCACGCTCGGTGTTTTTGCGGGCTCGCTGTTCAACTTCAACAGTGCGTATTTCACCACACTGCTCCCGAGCGTCTTCACGCTGACGGTGCGGGGATGGCGCGATGGCGGAATCATCTATACACAGGATCTCGCCCTCACGCAGACGGCCACACTGTACGACATCGGGTTCACGGGCGTCGATCTGGTAACGCTGGGTAATCCGGCGAGCACTCCGGACGAAGCGTTCGTGTTCGCAGTCGATGACGTCAACGTCACCGTGACGCCCGAGCCCGCTTCGCTGCTTCTCATCACGACCGGAGTGCTCGGCATCGCCGTCGTCGGACGCCGCCGCCAGCGCAGCAACACCGCGTAGCTCAGCTGTATCGCAGTGCTGCCATCGGCCCCTGTGAACCACAGGGGTCAGGCTGGTTATGTCTCTGTTCCTCCACATGGATACGAAATGAATGTGATCATCCTGGCAGGTGGCAAGGGCACCCGCTCATATCCGTTTACCGAGTTCTTCCCGAAGCCGATGATGCCGATCGGCGGTAAGCCGATACTCGTGCACATCATGGAGCTTTACGCGAGTCACGGCTTCGATGACTTCATCATCGCGGCCGGCCATCGGAAGGAAAGCCTCTTCGACTATTTCGCCGGCCGGTTCGATGAGTGGAAGGTGCGCATCGTGGATACGGGCGAGGATGCGGATACGGGAGAGAGGATTCAACGGTGCGGTGATTACGTGAATGGTACTTTCTTCGCCACATATGGTGACGGCGTGGGCAACGTGAATCTGACAGAGCTCCTGGCGTTTCATCGTTCGCATGGCGCGCTAGCGACTGTAACCGCGGTGCCGCTGCGCTCGCAGTACGGGACCATCGAAACGGACGATGATGGCCGCGTGCTCCGCTTCGTGGAGAAGCCGGTTCTGGAGGACCACTGGATCAACGCGGGCTTCTTCGTTTTCGATGCGGAAGTGCTGGAGGTGTGGGAAGGACGCAATCTCGAGAGTGAGGTGCTGCCTGCGCTGGTGAGTCGCGGAGAGCTCATGACGTACCGGCACCGCGGCTTTTGGAGGTCGATGGATACGAGCAAGGATCGTGAGGCGCTGGAAGAGCTCTTCATCGCACGCACGACAGCCTGGAACGGTGTGGCCGGCAACGGCGAAGGCGTGCGGCTCGGCGGGGCACGCGACGCGTCTGTCGCGACACACGAAGGACGGGCGAGGCTCGCATGAACGCCGCGTTCTGGCGGGATCGACCGGTGCTGGTAACGGGGGCGAGCGGTTTCCTCGGCGGCTGGATGGTGCGTGCCCTGCTCGAAGCATCTGCGGATGTAGTGGTGCTCGTCCGGGATGGCGCACCGCGCAGCATGCTGGTCAGGGACGGGCTGATCGATCGGGTGCAGGTCGTTCACGGCGAGCTGGTCGATGGCGCGCTGATGCGCAGGACTCTGTCGGAGTATGGCATCGCGACGGTTTTCCATCTGGCCGCGCAGAGCCAGGTGAGGGTCGCGAAAGCCGATCCGGTCGGGACTCTGGAGGCGAACGTCAGGGGAACGTGGACGCTTCTGGATGCGACTCGGGTAGCGTGCCCGGCTGCGGAGGTGGTCGTGGCTTCCTCGGACAAGGCGTACGGCTCCTCGACACGGCTGCCGTACCGCGAGGACCACGCGCTGGAAGGGCGTTACCCGTACGACGTATCCAAGAGTTGTGCTGACCTGATATCCACCATGTATGCGATGAGCTATGGCATGCGGGTGGCCATCACGCGCTGCGGCAACCTGTACGGCGGAGGCGATTTGAACTTCGACCGGAGCATTCCCGGTCTGGTGCGATCCACGCTGCGGGGCGAGCCATTCATCATCCGCAGTGATGGCCGATACGTCCGCGACTTTCTGTATGTGAAGGATGCGGTATACGCGTACTTCGCGCTGGCCGAGCAGCTCGCCGCTGATCCGTCCCTCGCCGGTGAGGCATTCAATTTTTCGATCGAAGCACGCCTCACGGTTCTCGAGATTGTCGGTCTGGTGCTGAAACTCATGGGACGCACGGATCTCGCACCCGTCATTCAGAATACGGCCAGCGCGGAGATCCGCGAGCAGTACATGGCCTCTGTGAAAGCACGGGAGCGACTCGGCTGGCGACCGGAGTTCGGACTGGAGCGCGGCCTGCTGGAAACGATCGAGTGGTATCGAAGCTTCTTCGCGGCGGAAGCACTCGATGAGACTGTCCTCGAGCTGGCGCCTGCGTCAGCCTGATGAGGGCAGCATGAACGTCGCTGTCTACTACCCCTGGGTCTATCTCACCAGCGGCGCGGAACGGACGCTCACCTATCTCACGGGTGAGAGCCGTCACACCTGGACCATCTTCACGCATCGCTACGATGCGGACTCGACGTTTCCGGAGCTTCGCGACAGGAACATCGTTCAGCTCGGTCGTGTCAGCGTGAGACGAACGTTCTCCGGAGTGCTGCGTGCAGGGGCCCGTATCGCAACGGACCGGCTGCCGCTGGAGGACTATGACGCACTGGTTGTGCTGTGCGAAGGCGTGGGTGATCTGGTCGTGTTTCGGAACCGCGACGTTCCCACGCTCTGCATCTGTCTGACGCCACTGCGGATCGCATTCGATTCATCGTACGCGGAACGTTGGGCGAGGGGCCGGTCTGCGTTCGAGCGTGCAATCCTGGCGGCAGGAACGGCGGTCTTTCGGGTTGTCGATCGACGGGCATGGAAGCGGTATGACCGCGTGATCTGCATCAGCGAGGAGACTCGTCGCCGCGCCCGTGCCGGTGGACTCCGGGCGCGCAGCGCAATGGAGGTCGTCCCCGTTGGACTGGGCTTCGAGCCGGACGCCACGGCCAGCATTGCAGGTGATTACTTCCTGCTGCCAGGCCGCATCATGTGGACGAAGAATGTGGAGCTGGCGATAGAGGCATTTCTCCTGGCGCGCCGGGCGTCGGGCGCCATGTCGCGCTTTCGTCTGATCATTGCCGGTATGGTCGATGAGAAGAGTCGGCCGTACCTCGAGCGCCTGCGGCGTATCGCGACGGATGCGCCGGTCGAGTTCTGCATTGCACCCGCGGACGCGGAGCTCGCGGAGCTGTACCGGAACTGCTACGCAGTGCTGTTCCCCGCGTTCAACGAGGACTGGGGCATCGTTCCGCTCGAAGCGATGGCTTTCGGCAAGCCGGTCATCGCAACGGATCAGGGAGGCCCGCGCGAGACTGTGGTCGACGGCGTGACGGGCTTCCTCGAGCCGCCGGTCCCATCCCGGTTCGGCGCACGGATGCGTCAGCTTGCCAGCAACCCGCAGCTGTCGGCGCGACTCGGCGCGGCGGGGCCGGAGCGCGCGCGCAACTTCACCTGGTCCCGCTTCGTCGACCGCGTCGACCGCGCACTGGAGGATTCCGTTCGCACGCCGGCGCCTGAACACGTGACGCGCACGAGTGCTTCGCGCGGTGTGAAGGTGGGGGCGTCATGAGCACTCATCTGCTGGAGTCCGTCGCGGTATCGGAACAGGTCCGACTGCCACGGGCCACTGGTGAGCTGCGAAGCAATCCCGCCTGGGCGTACAGTCGCGCGAAGCGGGCACTCGACCTGTTCATTTCCGTGATGGCGCTCGTTGTGACCTTTCCGCTGGCGGTTCTGATCGCGCTGGTGATCCGGCTGGACTCGCCGGGACCGGTGTTCTTCAGCCAGCAGCGCGTCGGAGAGAATCGTCGGCGTCGCAACGTCGGCTATGGGGGACCTGAGAGGCGCCGCCACGACTATGGCGGCAAGCCGTTCCAGATCCTGAAGTTCCGGACAATGAGAACCGGTGTCGAGCCGTATGCCTGGTCTCCGCATCACGTTGCGGATCCAAGGCTGACCACCGTCGGATCGGCTCTGCGCAGCGCGTGTCTCGACGAGCTCCCGCAGCTCATCAACGTCATCCGCGGCGATATGAGCGTGGTGGGTCCACGCCCCGAAATGCCGTTCATCGTCGCGACCTATCCCGACGAGGCAAAGTGCCGGCTTGATGTGCGCCCGGGCATCACGGGGCCGTGGCAGATCCGTGGCTCCCGCACGCGCCCGATCCACGAAGCGCTGCATCTGGACCTCGAGTACCTCGAGGTGCAGTCGTTCCGGGCCGACCTGCGGATCGTCGCAGAAACGCTCGTGTTCATGGTACGACGTCTCAACGTCTGATCCACGCGGCGGAACGGCGCCCGGCCTGCCGGCGTCCCGCCAATTTTCGATTCTATGCGCGACGGAGGTTGTATGAGCCGCTCGGATGTTTACGCACCTGCGCGGGAAGTGACGGATCCGCTCGATTGCACCTTCTATCACACCATGGAGGTGCCCGGTCTCGGTCGCGTCGAAGGGGAATGGGATCTGACGGGCTGCGTCGACTCGTACCTCGGCGGCGTGCAGGTTCAGGGGCGGCGCGTGCTCGAGATCGGCAGCGCGAGCGGCTTTCTGTGTTTCGAAATGGAAAGCCGCGGCGCCGAGGTCGTCGCATTCGACCTGTCGGAAGACTTCGCGGGGGATCTGGTCCCGTTCGCGCGCATCAATGACAGCTCACACGCCCAGGCGAGCCGCGCCGGGACACGCCGCTTCAACAACGCCTACTGGCTGACACATGCGGCGCGGCGGTCCCGTGCAAAGGTGGTGCACGGCTCCGTCTACAGCATTCCGGATGGCATCGGGCCGGTGGACATCGTCACGATCGGGGCGGTGCTGGAGCATCTCCGGGATCCGTTCGGAGCGCTCGCGGAGGCGGCCCGCTTCGCGAAGCAGAGCGTCATCGTCACGGGCGTGATGTCGCGCCGATACCTGCCGCTGCTCTGGCTGAGCAGGCTGGGTCTGGCCTGGGCGATCTTTCTCCCGCGCCACGAGCGTACGGACGCATTCCTGTCGTGGTGGCTGCTGAGCCCTGCGACCGTGAGGCGCGCACTTGGCGTGCTCGGCTTCGAGGACGCAACGATCACCTACCATCACGCCCTCTACCTCGGCAGGAAGGCCCGGCTCTTCACCATCGTAGCGAACAGGACAGCTGGTGAGGCCCTGAAGGATGTGCCGAGCACAGCCCCTGCGGCATTGACGGCTACTGGTTGATCAGGAACCCTGCAATGAAGCCGGCGGAGGAAATCAGCGCGGCAACGAGCGTCCCGCTGTGGCGCTCCAGCCAGGTCAGTCCAGGGACCACGACGATGTCTCCGGAACGGATCAGGCGATCATTCTCACTGAGCGCGAGCAGATCCAGGGATTGCTCCGTACCTTCCCGTACGACTCGAATCTGGTGGAGCTTACCGTCCTGCGTTGCTCCGCCGGCAAGGCCGATGGCGTCGGCCAGACCCATGGTCGCGTCGACATGATAGACGCCGGGCCGCTGCACTGCGCCGAGAACACGCACACGCCGCAGCGCACGCACGGCAACCTGCTGCGTCTCGGTCAGCTGGTCGTACGCGTCGAGGATCTGCCGTTTGAGAGCATCGGCCGGGATATCCAGCACCGACCGGCTGCCCAGGAGCGGCAGTACCACGACGAAGCGCTCATCGATCGTGTAGGAACCCGTCCACTCCTCGTGTCCCATGAACTCCAGTCCGATGGCGTCTCCCGGCTGCAGTGCAGCAATGTCACTCTGCGCCGCGACACCGGCGGTCGGAGGCTCGGACGTACTCTGACCGCGTGCAGATCCGGATGTGGCCAGACCCTGTGCGACGACCAGTGATAGCAGCCATGCACTGCGCCGGATGGAGAACCTCGCTGGTCGTGAACGCATGATGGATCGCCTGACGTGCGGGAGAAGGTTCGCGTGACTCCTCTGGCGTTTCACCGTCTGCGCCCGGTGCGGCTCGTCGGCTGGTCGATCGCAGGCACAGGAGCGCAGGTGTTGTTCGGCGGCATTGTGACCGTAGTGCTCGCGAGGGCGCTCGAGCCGGCCGGGCTCGGGCTCATGGGCGTGTTCATTGCCATTTCACTGCTTCTCTCTCAGGTCGGCGAGCTGGGGCTGGGCACCGCCTATGTCCGCATTGCCAGCCCACGTTTCAAGGCCAACCTCAATATACGCGCTCTGACGTGGAATTTCCTCTACGTTCGACTGACCGCCGTCACTCTCCTCTCCGCTGTTGCCATTCTACTCGTGCGAAGCCGACCGTCCGGCAGCGGCGGCGTGGCGGACGTCATGATTCCTGCCGCGATTGCGGCCGTGCTTCTGGCCGTCGCGAGCCACTATACCGAGGTGCTGCGCGCGCGGCTCCTGCACAGGTCGGCCGCGGTAGCGCGAACAGTCATGAGCGGAGTTCGCGCCATCGTTTACGGCGCGATGATGCTCAACGGCACACTCGACCCTCGCAGTGCGGTCGCCGCGTACGTCCTGATCGCTGCGGCGGAAGCAGTCACCCTGGTATGGCTCGGTCAGCAGGGCGCCTCGAACTGGCCGCCGGCCGCAGTGCGCATCGAGCGGAATTGGATGACGCTGTCATGGTGGCTCTTTCTTGCGAGCGCCAGCTCCGTGCTGCTCATCCAGACGGATACGATCATGATCGCCACCCTCGGCGGCCCGTTCGAGACCGGACTCTGGGTTGCGGCCAGCCGGCTCATCGCACCGGCGCCGCTGCTGCTCGCCGCAATATGGAGTGTGGTTCTGCCGGTGTCGGTCGCGTTCACAGATCCCGCTACGATCGCCCGCTATCTGCGTGTGTGCCGGCGGACGAGTGCGGCGAGCCTGGTGCTGGGCGCCGTCGGTGTGATCCTCGTCCCGCCCTTTCTGCGTCTGCTGTTCGGAGCCGAGTACGCTGGCGCTTCCGGTGCTGCGATGTGGCTCATTCTCGCGTTCGGCATCAGCGGTACCGCCGTGATGTACGGCGGGCTCATCCATCTGCTGCGGCTGGAGAGGCCGCTCGCCGCTCTCAACGTGATGCTGCTCCTCGTGAATGCCGCCGGAGACTTCCTGGTCATTCCGCGCTTCGGAGCCGCCGGATGCGGTGCCGTTACGGCACTGGTGCTCACGGTGTCTTCCGCATGGGCGATGTGGCGGGTGGAGAGCTCGCGCGCACAGCTGATGGGCGCTGGTGTTCCGCCACGCGTGCTGACACCACAGTCAGCGCGTTCTCCACATGGGTCGCCGGCATGAGCCCGGACTCCCGCACAGAACCCGATGCATCGCCGGCTATGCTTCCGGTGGTGAGTGTCGTAATTCCGGCGTATCGACAGACGATGCTGCTCGAGAAGGCTCTCCTTTCCGTCTTGTGCCAGGACATGGATCCGCACAGGTACGAGGTGATCGTCGTCGACAGCTCACCAGACCGCGAGAACGCGGATCTCCTCGAGCGATACCGTGAGCTGGCTGCCTGCAACATGAGGTGGTTCGTGAAGCCGGCCGAAGGACCCGGCCCGTCGAGGAATCTCGGCACACGCGAGGCCCGTGGCCAGTTCATCGCATTTCTCGACAGCGATTGTGCAGCCACACCCGCCTGGCTGACGGAGGGGCTGAAGGCATTTGATGACACCGTAGGAATCGTGCAGGGCAGGACGGAGCCGGAGCCCGGTGTCGCCAGAGGGATCTTCACCGATTATCTCACGGTCCAGCGGGAGTCCTGGCTCTATGAGACTGCCAACATCTTTTATCGCCGTGATGCTCTGCTCGCATGCGGCGGTTTCACTGCGGACCTCACACCTCACTCCATCACGCCGACGGGGGGAGAGGACACGCGAGTGGCATGGCGGGTGAAGAGGCTCGGCTGGGAAACCCGCTTCGCTCCTGCCGCACACGTTCATCATGCGGTCAAGCCGATATCGAAATGGCAGTGGCTCGTCAACAAGCGCCTTCCCGTGTTTCCCGAGCTGCTGCGGGAGTTCCCCGAGTTCCGGCGCTTCTTCTTTCTGCGATACTTCTACGATGCCAATCACTTCGCATTCTGCCTCGCCGTGGCAGGCATCGCCGCATCAGGCATCTGGTGGCCGGCCGCGTTACTGGTCCTGCCGTACGCGACGTTACGGTCAGCCCAGCCTTCGCGTACGCTCGGCGGGATCCGGCGTCCGATCCGCGCGCTCATATACGCACCGCGTGATGCAGTCTCGTTCCTACTTCTGGTCACGGCCAGTTTCCGCTACAGGTGCGTGCTCCTTTGACTCCGCCCTCCGCACCGGTGGCTTCGCCCGATCCTGGCGCCGCGCAGAGCGTGGCGGGTCTTTCCGTGCTGATTACCGCCGACGCGTACCCGCCCGAGTTCCGGGGCGGCGGTGAGGAGATCGTGCGACGCACGACAGCAGGGCTGCGGGAAGCAGGGGCCCGCGTGCACGTTCTCACAGCGGGAACGCCGGCCGAATCGATCCAGGAAGGCGTTCGGGTATCGCGCGTGAGAGGCGGTCGATACGCGCTGAACGCAGCTCGCCGCAGAATCGGGCGGTACGCCGCTGCGGCGGACATCGTTCACACGTTCACGTACCACTCGTGTCTTCCGTCGCTGCTGGC
>DATABQ010000068.1:0-2605 GCA_036259495.1 Longimicrobiales bacterium
AGACGCGGTTCCTGCACGAGCGCATGCGCGAGCACAACGCGACGCTCGAGGAGCGAGTGGCGGAGCGGACGCAGGAGCTGGAGGACGCGCGGCTCGAGATCCTGTACCGTCTTGCGCGTGCGGCCGAGTTCCGCGACGACCAGACGGGCGAGCACACGCTGCGCGTCGGTCGCATTTCCGGGCGGATCTCGCAGGTGCTCGGTCTGGCGGATGAGGCACGCGAGCTGATCGCGCGCGCGGCGCCACTGCACGACATCGGCAAGATCGGCATTCCGGACACGGTCCTGCTCAAGCAGGATCGACTGGATGCGAGCGAGCGGGAAATCATCCAGTCGCACACGGTGATCGGCGCGGACATCCTGTCGGGCAGCCGGTTCGGACTGCTTCAGCTCGCGGAGGAGATCGCGCTCAGCCACCACGAGCGCTGGGATGGGAAGGGATATCCGTTCGGCCTCGCGGCAGACAAGATCCCGCTCTCCGGGCGGATCGTTGCGGTAGCGGACGTATTCGATGCGCTCACGCACGTGCGGCCGTACAAGAAGGCGTGGACGGTGCGCGAAGCCCTTGCCGAGATCGAGGATCAGGCGGGATCGCAGTTCGATCCTGCGGTCGTCGAGGCATTGCTGCGCATCGCACCGGAGATGCGCGTGCTGGAGACGAAGGTGGAGAGCGACGACACGGTGACACGGGCGCGCCAGCTCGTGATGGCGCCGGCCGCGCCCGTACCGGATGCGGCGACGCTTGCCACTATGCGGATGCTGCAGGAGGAACGAGACGAGCTGGCGCATGAGGTTGCCGAGCTCAGGCAGCAGCTCGCCCAACAGGAGACGCGCGTCGTGCGCGTTCGCCGCTGGACCCAGCCGAACTGACATGTCCCTGCGCGCGCGTTTTCTGCTGAGCCTCCTCGCCGTGCTGCTGCTGATGGCGGTGCCGGCGCTGTTCGCAGTCACGCGCGTGAACGCGCTGCGCGACATCGTGATCGAGCTGCGCGGCCAGGCCGCACAGTCCGCGCTCGCGGTCGGGCGGCTGGAGGCGGCACTGGTCCAGGCGGCGCACCACCAGCGGGTGTATGTAGCGACGGCGGAGGCGGAGTACGCCGCGCTCACACGCGCTGCGATGCAGGACGCGGGCACGGAGATCGCAACGCTACGGGACGCGGGTCACGATGATGTGCTGACGACCACTACGCTACGCTTCGAGTCCGTTGCGGAGTCTAACCGCTTGATCGAGGGGCTGGTCGAGGCCGGCCGTCTCGATGAGGCCACCGCATACGTGCTCACCGATGCAAAGCCGGAACTGGACCGCGCGCGCGCATCTCTGCCCGCGCTCGCCGCCGCGATCGATGAGAAGACAAACCGCCGCGTCGCCGCTGCACACCGTATTGCGATTGCCGCCGCTGCCACGACGACCGCCGCCGTCGTGATTGCCTTCGGGCTCGCGGGCGCACTCGCGCTCGCTGCGGCCGGGGTGCTGACGCAGCCGCTCGACCGCCTGCGCCGCGCGATGGCGCGGGTGGCGGACGGCACGTTCGAGGCGCCGGTGGACCTGCCCTACGAGCGTTCGGACGAGGTCGGCGACCTGTCGCGCTCGTTCCGCACCATGACCCTGCGCCTCGCCGAGCTCGAACGACTCAAGGCAGAGTTCGTCGGCACGGCGAGCCATGATCTCAAGACGCCGATCAGCATCATCTCCGGTTACGCCGAGCTCATCCGCGACGAGCTGTCCGGCCCCTTGCACAAGCGTCCGCGCGAGCTGCTGAAATCGCTGTCCGAGCAGACGGAGACGCTCCAGCGTCGTGTAGACCAGCTGCTCGAGCTCAGCCGGATGGAGGCGGGCCGCGTCCGGCTCGGACTCGAGGAGATCAACGTGCGCCACTTCGCCGGTGAGTTGCAGCGCTCGTTCCAAGCGGCTGCACGGAAGCGCGATCTGCAGCTCGTCATCGACGTGCACGAGAACGTGCCGCCGTTCCTGATCGGCGATCCGGACGTTCTGCGCACGGATGTCCTGGGCAACCTCGTCGGCAACGCATTGAAGTTCACGTCGCCCGGCGGCACGATCCGGATCTCGATGCGCCCGGATGGCGATCGCGTCAGCATCGAAGTCGCCGACACGGGCTGCGGCATCGCGCAGGACCAGCTCGACCATGTATTCGAGAAGTACTATCAGGGCCGTGGCGCGAACGCCGGGGCGGGTCTCGGGCTTCCGATCGCGAAGGCGGGCGTCGAAGCGCACGGCGGCACCATACACGTGACGAGCCGTGTCGAACGGGGCACGCGCTGTCGGATCTCGCTGCCGGTGCGCGCCATCATGCCCGCACCCCTCCCGCAAAGAGCCGCCGTCGGCTGATCCGCTTCAGAACGCCAGGCTCACTCCCGCCGTGAACGCGCGCTTCTCGCGCAGCCGCTGCGGCAGCCGGCCCCCGTTCCCGCGCACATATACCTCGTGGACGGGACCGCACCCGTCGCAGCGCCAGGCCAGCTCCGCACTGCCCCACAGCCCGTCCTCGTTGCGCATCGGATCCACGTCCTCCAGTCCCGACGTGTGGAACGCGCGGCCGTTCAACCGCAGCCAGAACGGCTTCAGCAGTGCTGGCACCCACGCGCGG
>DATABQ010000069.1:0-3025 GCA_036259495.1 Longimicrobiales bacterium
AACCTCCAGCTGAGCCCTGAAGCACGAGGCGGCAACCGATGAAGGACTTCGATATGACGTCGACATGCGGGCGCACGCTGGCACCGCGCACAGAGAGCGCATGTGCCCGCCGCGCGGCGGGAGCCGGCCGGATCGTGCGCCGCTCGCTCAGCGCGGCCGTGCTGACGCTTCTGACCGTTGCCGGTACCGCGAGCGCGCAGGCACCCGATCGCAGTGAACCGCCGCCGGTCGGTCCGGCGCCGGATCTCGTGCTGCCCGCGCTTCAGGAGTTCACGCTCGACAACGGGCTGCGCGTGCTGCTGATGGAGAAGCATGACGTGCCGCTGGTTCAGCTGAATCTGCTGATCGGGGCAGGCACCGCGCGCGATGACCAGGGGGAGCCAGGTGTGGCCAGCATGACGGCGGCGATGCTCGATGAAGGTGCCGCAGGTCGCGCGGCGCTGGAGATTGCAGACGCTTTCGAGATGCTCGGAGCGCGCTTCGGCATAGGCGCGGGCACCCACACGGCGAGCATGTCACTGCGCGCGCCGTCGCAGCGTATCGATGACGCTCTCGAGATCGCGGCGGACGTTGTGCTGCGCCCGGATTTTCCGGATGCGGAGCTGGACCGGCTCCGCGCGGAGCGGCTGACGTCGCTCGTTCGTCGCTACGACGAGCCGAATGCAATCGCGGGCGCGTTGTTCGGCCAGACACTGTACGGCACAGGGCATCCGTACGGCCGCGAAGATGCGGGAACGGCTGCATCGCTGCGCGCCATGAGCACGGCGGACCTGCGGGCTTTCCACGAGCGTTTTTACCGTCCGAACAATGTCACCGCGATCATCGTGGGGGATATCGATCGCGCCGCCGCGGAGCGCATGCTCGAACGCGCATTCGGCAGCTGGGAGCGGGCCGATGTTCCGGAGGAGGTCATTCCGGCGGCGGGGCAGGTGAGCGGCCGCACGATATACCTGGTCGACAAGCCGGGTTCAGCGCAGTCGATCGTGCAGCTCGGCCGTATCGGGGTGCCGCGATCGACCGAGGACTACTTCGCGCTCGAAGTCATGAACGTCGTTCTCGGCGGCTCGTTCACGTCGCGGCTCAATCAGAACCTGCGTGAGGACAAGGGCTATTCGTACGGCGCGCGCTCCGGATTCTCCTGGCTGCCGGCGGCTGGGCCGTGGTCTGCGTCAGCGGCTGTACAGACACAGTCGACGGGGCCCGCGATCGCGGAGTTCATGAAGGAGCTCCGCGGCATGCATGAGCCGATTCCCGCAGAGGAGGTGGAGCGCGCGCGCAACTTCCTGGCAATGCGCTATCCCGCCGGGTTCCAGTCCGTGGCCGGTATCGCCGCGCGTCTGGGCGACATGGTGCAGTACCGGCTTCCGGCCGACTTCTTCAATCGCTATGTCACGAACGTGCTCGCCGTGACGGATGCGGAGGTGGAGCGGGTGGCGCGGGAATACATCGATCCGGAGAACCTCGCGATCTTCGTCGTCGGCGATCGCGAGGTGATCGAGCAGCAGGTGCGCGATCTCGGTCTCGGCGAGATACGCTTTCTCGAGGTGACGGACGTGTTCGGGCCGATGCCGTCACTCGACAACTAGTGTTGTGATGCAGAAATCCCGTGTCCGCACCGAGAGGCCGGAAGCGCCTGCCCGGCAAGACGCGAGGAGGAGGCGTAGCAGCGCTACGGCGACGACGAGCAACGATGAGATAGCTCTCGGCCGTGGCGCGCACCCGCATGCCGGGCGGGATGCAGCCGGCTTCGAATGCAACGCGATTTCTGAATCACAACACTAGGAGAGCCCGTGCCGGAGCAGCGCACACCATCCCGCTCCGTCGTATCTCTGGAGCGCAAGCTGCCGATCCTGATCGGCGGCCTGGTGACCGGTGCACTGGTGCTGACACTGCTGCTCGTGCAGCGCGAGCTGCGCGGCAGCGCCGTCGATGCCGCGGGCGAGCGTCTGCGCATTGTCGGCAACGAGCTCACTCCTACCCTCAACAGCCTGATCCGGCAGCGGACATCGCTGTACGAAGCCGTCGCACGCGATCCGGCGATCGTGGGCTACCTGAGGGGCACCGAGCTGGACGTCGAGGCCGTCCATGCTGCGCTCGATGCACTGCAACCTTCCTCCGACCAGGACATGCCGATTCAGCTGCGCAGCGGCAGCGGGCGCGTGATCGCAGCGGCGGGGGGCACTCTCGAGAGGGTCCCATCCTCCGCAGAGCCTCCGCGCAGCGACGGCATCGTGTACGGCCGCTTCACCGGCTCCGAGCAGGGGCCGATGTACTGGGTGAGCGTGCCCGTGTGGCATGCCGGCAGCATCATCGGCCACATCACTCACAGGCGGGCCATCCGGAGCAGCAGCTCCCTCGTCGATCGGCTGGAGGGGCTGATCGGAGGCAATATGGAGCTGTACCTCGCCCACGTCGAAGGCGGCGACTGGGCAGGGCTGGACGGCTCGCTGCTGCGCGGAGTGCCGCGGGTCTATCCAGGCGTCGAGCCGCAGGACCAGCCGTTCACATACACGAGCGCGAGCGGCACGAAGCACTTCGCATACACGCGCCGTCTCGACGGTACGCCGTGGCTCCTCGTAACGCAGATGCCGATGGCCGGAGTTACCGCGCGCATGGATCACGTCCTGAACCGGCTGGCGGTTGCGGGGCTGTTCCTGCTCGCGCTCGGCCTGCTCGCGGCGTGGCTCGTGAGCCGCAGCGTGACTCGCCCGCTGCGCCAGCTCGGCGGTGTCGCGGATGCCATCGCCGCGGGCGACTATTCCCGTCGCGCGCATTTCGAGCGCGGTGATGAGATCGGCCGGCTCGCACGCAGCTTCGATGCGATGGCTGCGCGCGTGGACGGCACACATGCGGAGCTGCAGCGCCGCTTTCGCGAAGCGCAGGCGCTGGCGGGGGAGCTGGAGCTGGCGAATGCGCGGCTGCATGCCGCCATACGCGATGCGGAAGCCGCACGCACGGATGCCCAGCAGGCCAGCAGCGCGAAGTCCGAGTTCCTGGCAACCATGAGCCACGAGATCCGCACTCC
>DATABQ010000070.1:0-2821 GCA_036259495.1 Longimicrobiales bacterium
GTCACCGCCGTCGCCGCCGCCGCCGCCATCGCCCCACCATGGCCGCCGCCATGGACCAGCCGGCGGCCGCAGCTCTGGCCCATCCTTTGCCCGTGTCCCATTCAGGCCGGATCCCGGCCCGTGCAGGACTTGCAACCAGGATTATCTTCCCGCATGACCCCGCGTCGTCGCAGTGCGCGCCAGTCCGATTCGGACCACCAGCTGTCGCTCGAGCTGTCCTGGCTCACGGAGGACGAGCTGCTGGGGGCACTCCGTGCGCGCGGCGCCGGATTCCTGCGGGAGGTGCGGTTCCGGCCGAACCGTTCCCGCCTGATCTCTCTGTCTGCGGATCGCCGGCGGCTGAACCTGCACGAGTGCTTCCGGGCTGCGCCCGCGCGCGTGATCGATGCTGTGGCGACGTTCACGATGGCTCCGGCGCGGTCGCGGGCGTT
The DNA here is from genome assembly GCA_036259495.1 of Longimicrobiales bacterium. Lineage (GTDB taxonomy): Bacteria > Gemmatimonadota > Gemmatimonadetes > Longimicrobiales > RSA9 > SH-MAG3. The sequence goes on from DATABQ010000070.1 coordinate 432, forward strand.
CCGCGATTCGATCGAGCAGATGGGGGAGTGGCATGAGGGACAGGTGGCGGAGTACGTGCTGGGGGAGCCGCTGGCGAGCTGCGGCACAGAGCGACAGCTTCGCTATCTCGAATCCGTGTACACGTCGCTGAATATGTCGCATTTTCGCGGCGGTCTGCCGGACCCGCTGCCGATCCGGCTGAGCGACCGCATGTCGCGTCGGTTCGGTCACGTGAGCTATGCGCGGACATCGCGCGGCGATCGGAAGGTTGCGGAGCTGGCGCTGAACATCGACCTGCTTCTGCCGGGGAACGAACGCGCGCTGCTGGACACACTGCTGCATGAGATGGCTCACATCGAAGCGTGGCTGGTGCACGGGCATCGCGAACATGGACGGCTGTGGCGGGAAGTTGCGCGGCGGGTGGGCTGCGAGGCGAAGGCGTGCACACACATGCGGCTGCGCCGGCGTCGTTCGGCGGCACCCGTCGAAGACATCCCGGTGCTCCAGCTGCCGAGCGCGCCACAGCCTGCGATCGCGACCAAGGCAGCATCAGGTCTTCGCCGCGCGGCGCATCAGCGCGCCTGACCGACCTATTGCGCGGTGATCCTCTCGAACACCGCGGCGACGCCTTCCACACCCGCGCGATCGACTGCACTGACGGCAATCGCATCGGCCGGCCAGCCGTCCACCCACTCTACATGGATCTCGTGCGTTCCTGCGGGCACGAGCTGCGTGCGCCACTGCGATCCCGAGCGCGCGCGCACGATCCAGGTGGTCGCAGCCGGCAGCGGCTCGAGCTCGACCGCTGTACGCCCTCTTGCAGGATCCTGCCGCAGCGACACGACCGGCGGCAGCAGCCTGCCCGGGGACAGCCACGGTGATGCCGGAACGAGCGCGGGCTCCGCATAGATCCGCTCCCTGAACGCATCGCCGAGACCGTCGGGATTGCGCAGCAGACTGGACGCGCTGAAGTGGATGTTGCCGCTCGCGCCGGGCTGCTCGCGCGTCAGGCTGATCTGCTCGAGGATCTCAGACGCATCCCATCCGCGCGATCCGCCGCTGATGTTGTTCGGGATGTTACCCGCCCAGATGTGTCTTCCATGGTCGTTCTGATCGGACCACCATTGCAGTAGTGTGGCGTAATCCTGCTGTGGTGCGTGCGTCCTCCAGTAGAGCTGCGGCGCGTAGTAGTCCGCCCAGCCGTTCGCGAGCCATTTGCGCGAGTCTGCGTAGAGCTCCGTGTAGGAGTCGAGGCCGCGCACGGATTCGGGATGTCCCGGTCGCCAGATTCCGAACGGGCTGATGCCGACGCGCACGTGCGGCTTGATGCGATGCACGGCCTCGTACAGCTGCTCGACGAAGGCATCGATGTTGGCCCGGCGCCAGTCGGCGCGCGTCATACCGGTCTGCACACCGTAGCGTCGCCACGTACCATCGTCGGGGAACTGGATCAGCCGCCCGCGCGCATCGCGCTCCTGGTACGGGTAGAAATAATCGTCGAGATGCACTGCATCGATGTCATAGCGACGCACGACATCGCTGATGACATCGAGCGCCTGCTGCCGCGCGTCCGGCTCGGCGGGATCCATCCAGTAATGGGTGCCGTACCGGCGAATGAGATCCGGACGACGTCGTATGACGTGCGTGGCGGCGGGCGGTGCCTTCTTCGCGACGAACCCTGCGCGGAACGGGTTGAACCATGCGTGCAGCTCGAGCCCGCGCGCGTGTGCTTCCGTTACGGCGAACGCGAGCGGATCCCAGTAGGGGTCCGGGGCACGTCCCTGTTCACCGGTCAGATAATCCGCCCACGGCTCGATATCGGAAGCGTACAACGCGTCAGCTGCCGGTCGTACCTGGAAGATGACGGCGTTCAATCCGAGATCGTGCGCAGCATCGAGGATCGCGATCAGCTCCTGCTGCGCTTCGGCGGTCGTGAGATTTCGACTCGACGGCCAGTCCATGTTATGCACGGTCGCGACCCACACACCGCGGAACTCACGAGCGACATCGGGCAGCACGACGGGCGTGCTGCTCTCACGATATCCCGCTTCGCGAATCGCATCCATACGCGCGGTAGCGCCGCCAATGTCATCGATCGAGGTACCAACGGGCTCTGCGTGACTCCCGTCGAGTGCGGCGCGGCGCAGCTGGTCGATGTGTATGGTGTCGCGCGGCATGCGTGTCTCAGGCGACGCGTCGCTCGTTGCCGGGCGTGGAGCGGGCGCCGGCGGCGTTCCCATGCGCGGCTGACACGCCGCGACGGCACACAGCACGGTGCCGGCGATGATGTGCAGTGCGCGTGGAGCGCGGCCGCTGGAACGTCTGCGCGCGAGAATTCTGCGTGCGAGAACTATCATGCGACAGCAGTGCGGCGCGAGTCGACACCGTGCTGTTCGAGCAGAGCCATGGC
>DATABQ010000071.1:0-10479 GCA_036259495.1 Longimicrobiales bacterium
GATCGTCGACAACGGCAGCGGTAACATCTCCGGCGCCGTCGTGTCTGGTCTGAACGTCCTGAAAGGCGAGACCGTCGGTGAGTCGTCCAAGGCGAACGGTACGAAGGACTACACATACGATTCGTGTATAGTGGAAGCCGCCGCGAACGGAATGGCGAAGCTGGTTGCGATCTCGAACACGTGGGCCGACAACCTGTCGACCTGGAACTAGGAAAATGACACTACTGAAGCGGGCGCAGTTGCCGACAAGAACCTTGACTCACACGTGTGTGCGGAGTACGATGTTGCACCAACCTGTGCATGCATCGCCTCCCTTCATAATTCAGACCGAGTCCGTGTAATGGGACTGTTTGGCCGGAGCAAGCTGTCGGCGGGGCTCGACATCGGGAGCGGCATCGTGAAGCTCGTGGTGATCGATCACTCCAAGCCTGAGCCCGAGATCGTCCAGGTGGCTACGAGTCCGCTCGTGCCCGATGCGATCGTCGAAGGCGAGATCATGGACCCCGTGCTCGTCGCGGAGACCGTGCGCACGCTGATCGCGGGTGCGGGTCTCAAGAAGAAGGATGTCGTTGCGGCAGTCGGCGGTCACGACGTGATCGTGAAGAAGATCCCGATGGATCGCATGAGCCAGAACGATGCGAGCGAAGTGATCCGCTGGGAGGCAGAGCAGCACGTGCCGTTCGACATGGAGAACGTGCAGCTCGACTTCCAGATCCTCGATCCGAACGAGGACACGCCGCAGATGGCGGTGCTGCTCGTGGCCGCGAAGCGGGAGCTGATCGAGAACCGCATGAGCCTGCTGACCGATGCAGGGCTGAATCCGGGAGTGATCGATGTGGAGGCGTTCGCGCTGAACAATGCCTTCGATCACAACTATCCGGGTGTCCGTGACGGCCTGGTCGCGCTCGTGAACATCGGACATGAGACCACGAACGTGAACCTCATCTCCAACGGTGCGCCGGTGCTCGTGCGCGATGTGCCGTTCGGCACGCGCCGGCTCCGTGAGTCGCTCCAGCGAGAGCGCGGCATGACCGCGGACCTCGCCGAGGACGTGCTGAACGGGCGGGAGGACCCGGCGGCGCTGCGGTCGCTGCTCGATGAGCGCGTGGATGAGCTGGCGGTCGGCATCGAGCGCGCGGTCGCGTTCATCACCGCGCAGACGGGTGGCGAAGGTATACGTCGGGTGTTCCTGTCGGGAGGCGGTGCCGGCATACCGGGCATCGTCGATGTGGTCGGCTCGCGCATGAGTGTGCCGGCAGAGGTCGCGAATCCGCTTCAGCGTGTGGCGGTCCGGCCGGAAGTGATGGAATCAGTCCCGATGGAGCAGTTGGCGCCGATGCTGATGCTCCCAGTCGGACTTGCCCTGCGCCAGGCTTAGGAGGCGGCGTGATCGAGATCAATCTGTTACCCGGATCAACCAAGAAGCGCGGCGGCAGGCCCAAGCTCGCGCGCCGTGCCGCTGGCGGCGGAGGCGGCGCAAAGCCGAAGATGCCGGAGTTCGACCGCACGAAGGCGATGGTCATCGGCGGTTGGGTGATCGGCCTGGGTCTGGTGGCCTGGCTGCACCTGGGCATGAACTCACGGCTCGATACGCTGCGCACCGAGCATGAGACGGCCGTACGTGACTCCGCGCGTTTCGCTGCGCTTCGCGCGCAGGGCGACTCGCTGCAGGCACAGGAGCGCGCCATCAGCCAGAAGCTCCAGGTGATTCAGGAGATCGACGCCGGGCGCTTCATCTGGGCGCATATCCTCGACGAGGTCAGCCGTACGCTGCCCCCGTACGTGTGGGTCGTGAATATCACGGAAGCGTTTGCGGAGAATGGCGCGCCTCGGGTCCGTCTCGAAGGGCGCGCCGGCAACTACTTCGCTCTCGGCCGCTACATCGAGGACCTCGAGGCGTCCCCGTTCCTGCGGCAGGTGCGCCTCCTGTCATCCGCGCAGACCACCGTTGATCAACGCACGGTGCTCGAGTTCGTTCTGGAGGGTTCCTATCAGGAGCCCGCGCCCGATGTGATTCAGACAGTACCGCTCTTCGGAGCGGCCACGGAGGAGAACTGAGATGGCACTGCTGCCACAGGACCCGCAGAAGCAGAAGCTGGTGCTGGCAGGACTGCTGCCCGTTCTGCTCGCATTCGGCTACTACTACTTCTATCACACGAAGCGCGTGACGGAAGCGGAGGCGCTGCAGGAGAACGTCGAGCGTCTCGAAGTCAGCAACGCCGGCATGCAACAGATCATCGGACGCTACGGCGCAGACTTTCAGCAGCGGCTTGCGGTCTATCAGGCCCACCTCGGCCAGCTCGAGGAGCTGATCCCGCGCCGTGAAGATGTGCCTGTGCTGATCAGCCAGATCACATCACGGGCAGAGGAGATCGGCGTCCAGCTCGCGGCGCTCAATCCGGCCGCGGAGCTGCCGGGCGAGTTCTACTCCCGTCAGTCGTACGAGATTCAGGTGCTCGGCACGTACCACAGCATCGGCGAGTACATGACGGCGATCGGATCGCTGCCGCGGATCGTGAAGTCGACCGCGCTCAAGCTGAATACCGATCAACCCGCGACGGAAGCGGGCGAGTCGCCGACGCTTCGCGCGTCGTTCAATATCGAGACATTCATCGTTCCCGACCCGGGTATGGTCGCGGACACTGCCGCTGTCGCGGGGGTCGCAAATGCGAACGGTTGATCACGCATATCTTGTCGGGCTGATCGCGCTCGCGATCTCGGCCCCGGCGAGCGCCCAGGAGGCGCCTGCCCCGGCAACGCCGCCGGCAACGCCGCCGGCAACGATAATACAGGGCAATGAGCCGCAGCTCGTGTTCGAGCGCGAGGTCTTCAACTATCCGGGGCGCGCGCGGCGTGATCCGTTCATGCCGCTCACCGGCGAAAACGCAGGTGTGCTGTTCTCGGATCTCACGCTGCGCATGATCCTGTTCGATGATGATCCGCGCCGCAGCATCGTCGCCGTGTCGGACGCTGCGGGTAAGCAGTACCGGCTGCGCAGGGGTGACTCGGTCGGCGGTGCAACCGTCGTCGACATCGGTCGCACCCGCGTCGTCTTTTCCGTGAACGATTTCGGAATTCGCAGGCAGGAAGTCCTGGAAATGAAGCCAACTGGAAGGAGCGTACTCCGATGACCGCGTTCATCGCGTTCATGCTGACCCTGTTCGCCGCAGAGCCCGCCGTCACAGGGCTCAGCGTGGCACCGGTCGCAGATCGCACTGAGGTCGTCATTCTGGTCGACGGCACTGTCACGCCCCGGCATTTCATGATGCCGGACGGGCGGCTCGTCGTGGATCTTACCGGCGTGCCGCAGGCGCCGCGGATCGATCTGCGCGACTTCAACCGCGGCGGTGTCCGCGAGCTCCGCGTCGCGCCGTTCCAGGCGAACGTCGCCCGGGTCGTGCTCGCGCTCGGCTCACCTGTCGACTACGACTTCGTGCGCGAAGGCAGCAGCATCCGCATCTCCTTCCGGAATCCCGACGGCGCGTTCGAGCCGTGGAGTCGCGACATGAGCGGCGGCGCGGCCGCAGCAGCATCCTCGGCCGCGCCGGCGAATCGCTACGAGGCTCCGGCGGCTAATGAGCCACCGGCGGCGGCAGCGGCACCGCGCCAGCAGATCGAGCCCGTTCAGGATCAGGATCAGGAGCGGATCCGCGCGATCAATTTCGTCGCGGAGCCCGTCAACAACGTGCTCGCAATCTTCAGTGACTACGCCGGCCAGAACATCGTCGCGGCACCGGGCGTACAGTCGAAGACGATCACGGCCACGCTGACGGACGTCACATGGCGTGAGGCGCTCGACGCCATTCTCGAGGCGAATGGCATGTTCCTGCGCACGCTGCCGAGCGGCGTGATGGTGGTGCAGGACGTCGCGTCCGCGGATCAGGCGCAGACGACGGAGCCGCTCGTGACGCGGACGTTCGCGATCCGCTACATCAGCGCGGACTCCATCAGCCGTGCCGTCGAAGGCGGGCTGCTGTCGCCCGACGGACGGGTCACGGTGAATCCGTCGTCCAACACGCTGCTCATCACCGATACGCGTTCGGCGATCGAGCGCATCAGCCAGGTCCTGCCTGAGCTCGATGTCCGCACGCCGCAGGTCGACATCACGGCGGTCATCGCGTTCATCGATCGCACCGCGCTCGAGGCGTACGGTGTCGTCTATGATCTGAAGGATTCGCGCGGCAACCAGCTCAACCGCGTGAACCCCGGGATGGTCGGCGGTGCGCAGGTCGACGAGGATGTTATATCGCTGGGCGGCAACTCGATCGCTGCTCTCGGTAACGCAAACTATCGTGTCGCGTCGCCTTCGCTCGAGATCATCACGTCGCTCGTGCTCGGCCGCCACACGTTGATCAGCTTCATCGAGGCGCTCCAGACGGTGAGCCTCAGCGACGTGCAGGCCAAGCCGGTCGTCCGCACGATGGATCACCGGCGTGCGACCATTCAGGTGGGTGAGCAGACGCCGATCCGCGTGATAGATGCCGGCGCGGCAGGCGCGGGCGGCCCGCTCGCCACGGTCGAGTACCGGAACACGGGTATCATCCTGGAAGTGACGCCGCACATCATTGCGGACCAGGTGCTGCTCGACATGCGCGCGGAGCGCTCCGGCATATCTCTGGCATCGTCGGATATCGGCGTGATCTTCCAGACGCAGAACGCTCAGACTCAGGTTCTCGTCAATGATGGCGAGACCGTCGTGATCGGCGGCCTGACCATCACGGAGAAGACGCAGTCGCGTGCCGGTATCCCGATCCTGATGGACCTCCCGGTCGTAGGCACGCTGTTCCGCCAGACCACCGAGCAGGAGACCAAGCGTGACCTGCTGATCATGGTCACGCCGCACATCGTGAGGGAGTAATGGTGAGAAGCAGCGGCATCCGCGGGCGGCTGGCCGTACGTGCGGCAGCTGCATTCGCCGCAGCCGTCCTGGTCGCCGGCTGCGAGGGCGGGAATCTCTTCGAGGGCGAGGTCGCCGAAGAAGGTCCGCGGATCGAGCTGACCGTCCCCACGTCGGTCGAGGAGGGTGAGACATTTACCGTCACCGTAAGGGCGACCGCGCCGCGCGGCGTACAGTTCATCGATGTCACGGTCGTGGGAGACCCAACCGGCGGCCAGCGCTTTGACGACTACGATGGCATCAGCCAGGTCGAGATCGAGACGGTGAGCCTCACGGCCAGCAGCACATCCTCAACGATGACGATCGAGGCGTTCGTGCAGGATGTGAACGGGCGGAACAGCGCGACGGAGCGCGCGACCATTCAGGTGACGGCACCCACCACGGGCGGCGCGCCGTCCGACTGATTGTGCCTTTACACCGGGCGCCTGACGCCCTATATAGATGATACACGCGAGAGCCCGGTCATGCCGGGCTCTTTGCTTGGGAATCAAGGTTATCCGGGGACACCATGCACTTCCGTTTCCGCACCGCAGGCGAGTCGCACGGCCGCGGCCTCGTCGCGCTCCTAGACGGCGTGCCGGCGGGGCTGTCGCTCATCGTCGAACGTGACATCGACCCCGATCTGCGGCGGCGCCAGGGCGGCTACGGCCGCGGCGGGCGCATGAAGATCGAGAAGGACACGGCCGAGCTCATCGCCGGCGTGCGTCTCGGCGAGACGCTCGGTTCGCCCATCGCACTGCTCGTCTGGAACCGCGACTGGGACAACTGGCGTGTGCCCATGGCGTACGAGCCGCCCGCCGACGACGCCACGGACCGGCAGCTCAGGCGCGTGCATCTGCCGCGCCCCGGCCACGCCGACCTGGTGGGAGTGCTCAAGTACGACCGCGCGGATGCGCGCGATGTGCTCGAGCGCGCGTCCGCACGTGAGACCACCGCCCGCGTAGCCGCGGGTGCGGTCGCGAAACGGCTGCTCGGAGATCTGGGCATCACGATCGGAAGTCACATCGTGATGCTCGGCGGCATCGAGGCGCACCGGCCGGACGAGCTTCCGAATGATCTCAATGCTGCTGCCGACGCATCGCCGCTGCGTACGCTCGATGCGGACGCGGAAGCGCGCATGATCGCGGAGATCGACGCGTCAAAACGCGCGGGCGATACGCTCGGCGGCACCTTCGAGGTGGTGGCGCGAGGGCTGCCCGTCGGCCTCGGCAGCCACGTCTCCTGGGACCGCAAGCTCGACGGACGCATCGCGCAGGCGATGATGTCGATCCAGGCGATGAAGGGCGTCGAGATCGGACTCGGATTCGAGGCCGCACGCCGCCGCGGGTCCGCCGTTCACGATGAGATCGAGCGCGACCCGACACTCCAGCGCACGGGCGGCTACCGCCGCACCCGCAATAATGCCGGCGGTCTCGAGGGCGGCATCACGACCGGCGCTCCGCTCGTCGTGCGCGTCGCAATGAAGCCGCTGTCGAGCCTGATGCAGCCGCTGAAGAGTGTCGACATCAAAACAGGAGATACCGGCGACGCGATTCGCGAACGCAGCGATGTCGTCGCACTCGCCGCAGCCGGCGTCGTCGGCGAAGCAATGCTCGCCATCGTGCTCGCCGACGCCATACTCGAGAAGTTCGGCGGCGACAGCATGACCGAGCTGCGTCGCAACGTCGACAGCTACATCGATCAGATCACCCGCCGCAACGCAGAGCTCGGGCGCGCCGAGGAAACCGCTGTGCCTGGCGCATGAAGAACATGTGTAAGTGGGGAGATAATGGGGATAGTGGGGATAGTGGAGATGAACACAACGGAAAATCTCGCTTATCTCCGGCATCCCCTTTCTCTCACGTCTGGTAATCACTCGTCCCGACGGCGCATTCTCCTATGGTAACGCCCCGCAATCCTTTCGATTGTAAGACGTGTGTAAGAAGGGAGATCAGGGGGATGAGCAGATATGGGGATCGATGGCCCCCGCTGTGAAACTCACCGGGCGTATCATCCAATGTATTATCCACGTGCACCAGACCCTCGGTCCTGGATTTCTGGAAAGCGTGTACCGGCGCGCCCTGGTGATCGAATTACGTAAACAGAAACTGACCACAGAAGCCGAAAAGGAAATCGGTAGAAGCCGAAAAGGAAATCGCGTTTACTATGACGGTCAGGAGGTTGGCAAACATCGACTCGATCTTCTCGTCGAAGGGCAGGTGATCGTCGAACTCAAGACGGCCGAGGCTCTTGGCAAAGCGCATTATGCGCAGGTACGATCCCCTTCGGGCCATGCGCACGGATGTGGCACTACTGGTAAACTTCGCCGACGACCGCGCAGACTTCCGTCGGGTCCACGGCTAGAGCTGTGTAAGAATGCCCGCGCCCCGATGCGAAGGTTCGTTTTTGATAAATTGAGAATGGAGATCAGGGGATGAGGGAAATACTTGGAATGAGCGATGAAGAATCGCCATATCTCCAACAGTATCCCCCAGTATCCCCCTTCTTACACGCCGTTGATCACCCGATGAACGAACTCGAGCGCTGCGTACTGATCGGACTCCCCGGCGCCGGCAAGTCCACGGTCGGTGCCGATCTCGCTGCGCAATTGGCCTGGAGCTTCGTCGATGTCGACACGGAGATCGTCCGCGCGACCGGCCGGTCCGTAGCGGATCTGTTCCGTTCAGGCGGGGAATCGGCGTTCCGGGCCATGGAGTCACGGTTGACAGCGGAGTTATGCTCCGGGTCGCATGTCGTGGTGGCGCCGGGCGGTGGCTGGGCCGCTCAGCCGGGCGCCCTGGAGGGACTACCCGCCGGAACCGCGACAGTGTGGCTGCGAATCTCGCCGGAGGAAGCGATCCGGCGTCTGGGGGGTAGCCCACAGGAGAGGCCGCTTCTCGCAGGCGCAGATCCGCTCGGCGCGGTGCGGAAGCTGGCGCTCGAACGAACCGAATACTACAGCCGCGCGGATCTGGTCGTCGATGTCGATGGCCGCGCGGCAGCAGACATCTCCCGAACCATCATCGAATGGCTAAGACGAGACATCTCGTGATCGTCGAGTCGCCCGCCAAGGCGAAGACGATCGGCAAGTATCTGGGCAACGATTATCGCGTTCGCGCGTCGGTCGGGCACATTCGTGACCTGCCGCCACGCGAGCTCGGTGTCGATATCGAGCACGGATTCGCGCCGAAGTACGTGACCATCCGCGGCAAGGGCAAGATCATCCAGGATCTCCGCCGCGACGCCGACGGTGTCGACGAGGTGATCCTGGCCACCGACCCTGATCGCGAGGGTGAGGCGATCGCGTGGCACGTAGCGGATCAGCTCGGCTACGAAGATGGCAACGGCAGCGGCAAGCGCTTCAGCCGGGTCCTGTTCCACGAGATCACGAAAGATGCGATCAGGCGCGCTCTCGAGCGGCCGCTCGCACTCGACATGCGCAAGGTCGAGGCGCAGCAGGCTCGCCGCATCCTCGACCGGCTCGTAGGCTATCAGGTCAGTCCGCTCCTGTGGAAGCCGATCCGCCCGGGCCTCTCGGCCGGTCGCGTGCAGACCGTTGCGCTGCGGCTGATCACGGAGCGCGAGGCGGAGATCCGCGCGTTCGTCGCCGAGGAGTACTGGTCGATCACTGCGCTGCTCGAGAAGGACGCGAAGCAGTTCGAGGCGAAGCTCCACCACATCGACGGCAAGGCCTTCAAGCTCGAAAACGAGACGAGCGCTACGAACGTGCTGAACGATGTGACCGGTCAGCCGTTCATCATCACGGAGCTCAAGCGGCGCCAGCGTCTCAAGAACCCACCGCCGCCGTTCACGACTTCGACCCTGCAGCAGGAAGCGGCCAAACGGCTGGGCTTCACCGCACAGCGCACGATGCGTACTGCACAGCAGCTGTACGAAGGCATCGACGTCGGCTCGGAGGGATCCGTCGGTCTCATTACGTACATGCGCACCGACTCCACGCGCATCGCGCAGAGTGCGGCGGATGCCGCGCGCGATTTCGTGCGCGGCGCGTTCGGTGAGAAGTACCTGACCGACAAGCCGCGGCTGTGGGGCGGCAAGCAGCAGAAGGGCGCACAGGAAGCGCACGAAGCCATCCGTCCGACGGACGCCATGCGCAGTCCTGACGATGTCAAGCGCCACCTCGACCGCGATCAGCATCGCCTCTATGAGCTGATCTGGCTGCGCCTGGTCGCCGGCCAGATGGCCTCAGCCATCTACGACACGACGACTGCCGACTTCGAGATCACGGCGGCTAACGGCAGGAAGTACCTGTTCCGCGCGACGGGCTCGATCATGGTGTTCGACGGCTTCACGCGCCTCTATACCGAAGCGCGCGAAGACGGCGATCACAAGACGCTCGATGATCTCGCGCCTCTGCCGGAGCTCGCGGAGAAGGACCGCTGCAAGGTCGAGACGATCACCCCCGCGCAGCACTTCACGCAGCCGCCGCCGCGCTTCACGGAGGCGAGTCTCGTCAAGGAGCTGGAGCGTCTCGGCATCGGCCGCCCGTCGACCTACGCCCAGATCATTTCGACGCTCACCGACCGTGAGTACGTGCAGCTCGAGCAGAAGCGCTTCACACCCACGCCGCTCGGCGAAACCGTCGCTATGGTACTCGTGAAGATATTCCCCGACGTGTTCAGTGTCGGCTTCACGAGTGGTATGGAAGCGGAGCTCGACCGCGTCGAGGAAGGCGAGCTCAACTGGCAGAAAGTGCTGGAAGACTTCTACGTCCCGTTCCAGCGGCGTCTCGATGAGGGCAAGGACAAGGGTGAGGAGATCATCCGCGAGTCGGTCGCAGCGGACGCCGGACCGTGTCCTGACTGCGGAAAGGACATGGCTGTCCGCTGGAACCGCTATGGCCGCTTTCTCGGATGCACGGGCTACCCCGAGTGCCGCCACACGCAGTCGCTGGACGACGAGCAGCGCAAGGAACCCGTGCCTACGGGTGAGATGTGCGAGAAGTGTGGTGCCGAGATGGTCGAGCGAGAGGGGCGGTTCGGGCCGTTCATCGCGTGCAGCAACTATCCGAAATGCAAGCACACGAAGCCGCGCACCATCCCCGGCCTGACCTGCCCCAAGTGCGGAATCGGCGAGGTGGGCGAGAAGCGCACCCGCCGCGGCAAGTCGTTCTGGGGCTGCACTCGATACCCCGAATGCGACTGGTCGACCTGGGATGAGCCGGTGCCGCAGCCGTGCCCCAACTGCGATGCACCCTATCTCGTGCGGAAGAGCACGAAGGCGCGCGGCGACTTCATGCGTTGCCAGGCCTGCTATCACGAGTACACGGTGAACGAGGACGGATCGCTCGATCCGGCCGGCGTAGGCGTGCCCACGCCCGCAGAGCGGCGTGCGCGCGGTGAGAGTGACGCCGGGTCAAATGGCGGCGGCTACCGTCGTGGTGCGAAGAAGTCATTCGCAAAGAAGTCCGCCGGGAAAACATCGAAGAAGACTTCCGCGACCAAGTCCGGCGCAAAGAAGTCCGGCGCAAAGAAGTCCGGCGCAAAGAAGTCCGGCGCGAAGAAGTCCGGCGCGAAGAAGGCGGTCGCGGAGAAGGTGACTGCGAAATCGGCCGTCAAGAAGTCGCCACCGAAGAAGTCGGC
>DATABQ010000072.1:0-2540 GCA_036259495.1 Longimicrobiales bacterium
GCGAGCACGAGCCCCGTGAGCGGCAGCGCGCGACCGAACGTGCGCGCCTGCGCGACCGCGTTCTGCCCCACCGTCGCGTCGAGCACGAGAAGTGTCTCGTGAGGCGCCCCCGGCAGTCGCCGGTCCACCACGCGCGCGACCTTGCCCAGCTCGGTCATCAGGTCGTCCTGCGTGTGCAGCCGGCCGGCCGTATCGATGATCACCACGTCGGACTTCCGTGCGTATGCGGCATCGATCGCATCGAACGCGACGGAAGCCGGATCCGCGCCCGGCTGTGCCCCGACGAACTCCACACCGCTGCGCTCCGCCCACAGGCGGAGCTGATCGATCGCGCCCGCCCGGAACGTATCGCCGGCCGCAAGCAGCACGCGCTTGCCATCCTTCTTCAGGCGATTCGCGAGCTTGCCGATCGTCGTAGTCTTTCCGACGCCGTTCACGCCGACCATCAGGTAGACGGTCGGTGCCTCGGCGGCAAACGTCAGCGCAGTATCCGCCTTGCCTTCGGACAGGATCGACAGGATCTCACGCTCCACGGTCTCGAGGAACTGCTGCTCAGTCTTGATCTTCCCGCCGCGCGACAGCGACTCGACCACGTCCACCAGCCGCATCGTGGCCGGCACGCCGAAATCGGCACCCAGCAGTGTCTCCTCGATCTTCTCCAGCGACCCCTCATCGAGGCCGCGCACCAGCACGCCGACATCCGTCAGCGCGATGTCGCGAATCTTCTTCCAGAGCGTCGGCTTCTCGCCCGCCCGTTTTCCCAGTCTCAATGATCTCTCACTTCGTTCGAAGGTTGTGGGAGTCGGAGTGGGTGAGTTGCTGGGTGAGGGTGAGGGTGTGGGCGAGGCCGATGTGACCGGCAGGCGCCACCATTCCCACTCCCACTCCCGCCCCCTGTAACACTCCCACTACCAATCCCGACCCCATTCCGTCCTCACCTCAACCCCCAGCGTCGGCGCAGGATCCACTCGGCGGCTAGCAGCGCCACGATGAGGATGTAGGGGAACGGGGTCGCATGCAGCGGAGTGCCGCGGCGCGCCGGATCCGCTGCGCGGACGGCGGTAACGTCCGATTCCAGGCTGCCGGGATCCACCTGGCGGCGTGCGAATTCGGGCGAGTATCGCTCGATCGTCAGCACGCCGGCACCTTCCAGAACGTTATCACCCGCGAACGCACGGGCGCGATAGCTGTAATGGCCAGGCTGCGGTGCTCTTGTGTATGCGCTGTCGCCGGTCACGCCGGCCACTATCGTGTCGATGACGACGGCACCGGCCTCGTCGGAGATCATCACGTGAATCGAGTCGGGAGCGCCTGCCGGTGTGGTCCACGGTATGGGCTCGCCGCGCGGGAGCGCCATCCGTGCCGGTCGCACAACAGGCAGGGCGGCAACCGTGCTCTCCTGCGCGAGCCAGCCGGCGAGCGCGCTCCAGAGCCGGGCGTAGAGCTGGCGCTCGGTGCCGCCGCGGAACGACCACTGCCAGTACCCCGATCCGAGCGCCACGGCCCAGCGACGGCCGCCGGATGCGTCGGCGACAGCGAGCGGGAGCACGGCACCCTGGCGGCCTCGCGTCACCATGAGAGGCGCCCACGCGCCGGTCGGTATTTCGGCAGCGCGCATTGACGTCAGCGGCCGCGCACCGGCGAGCTCGAGCTCTGCGAGCAGCGGTGCCACGGGAGATGCGGGAACGCGGGTGGACAGGAAGAAATCACCCTCGATCTCGGGGCCGACGGTGAGCGGCAGATCGAGCCGCGCTGCGTCACCATCGGGGAATATCAGCACACGGCCGGCCTCGCGCGCGGCATCATGTGCCCAGGCGGGTGCGTCGACACCCAGGCCGTGGAGCACGACGAGATGGCCGCGCTCGACGGCACGCTGCACGTCCGCCTCGGACACGCGTTCGCCGGCCTCGAGGCCCGCAGCCAGGCGCACGTACTGCCCGGTCGCACCGCGAAGGTACGCGCGCAGCGGCAGACCGAGGCTCTGCTCGAGCACGGGCGCCAGAAACCGAGGCTCCCAGTCCGGCCGGAACGAAACGAGCGCGACCCCGGCCGGCTCCTCCCCGACCTGAACGTAGACCGTGCGCTGATCGTCGTCAGGCACTGCATCGTCGTTCTCGAGCGCTACGTCGAGCCGGACCCAGCCATCGTCCCGCGTGGATGGCTCCAGCCGCAGCTCGACCGTCCCGGCCGCGAGCCGGTTCTCTGACGCGGCGGGCACTGCCGTCCGCGCGATCACCCGACCATCGCGGCTTACGATCACGCGGGCGGAATCTCCGGCGGCTCCGGAATCTCCAGCCGCTCCGGGGGCTCCGGCGACCGCGAACTCCACTGTCACCGCCTCGCCGACGTCCACCCACTGAGGCGCCGACGCCTCGACGAGCGATGCGTTCTCGATGTCGCTGCCGACGTTCACCAGCTCCACGCCGATGCCGAGTCGCGGTGCCCAGCGCGCGACCGCGTCCGCATCCTCGATCCCGCCATCCGTCAGCACGACGACGTCTCGGACGCCGGCCTCCGCCGCGGCCTGGAGCCCGGGCAGC